>JAICJJ010000210.1 GCA_025928535.1 Thermomicrobiales bacterium | reverse complement strand
CGACGCAAACCCGGCAAACGCCCGCTCTTGCGTACGACCTCACCTTCCATCGCCCGGCCTATCTGCCGGCGCTGGCAACGCTGCTGGTCGTCTTCGTCGCCGTCTCGAGCGCCCTGGCGCTGGCCACCCAGCCGGTCGACGGATTGCTGCTCGGCCTGGGCGGGCTGATCCTGGCGATCTGGGGCGTGCGTTCGGTGCTCGTTCCCTTGTGGCTGCAAGCGATCACCGCCGTCGATCTGGCGTTGTCGGGGGTGATCCTGATGCTGCTGATCGGCGTCGCCGTGCGCGCCGCGTTCCACCTGCATCGCCGCGCCGGCATCCACCTGCCGCGGCTGAGGCGCCGCTGAGACCAGGCCGAGCGCCGGGAGCGCGGTCGATCCCATGGACCGTGCGCCGCCGCGTTGGTCTTCCCAGCCGTTTCCCAGGTTTCGCGGAGCCGAACTTCAGCCCGCGTCGCCAGACTCCTCCTGGCGGCGCGATCGAGGCGCCGCAACGACCAACCACGATCCGCGCCGCTCTCGCGGGGAATCGCACGGCGCGGATCGCGTGCATCGGGAGGCAAGGACATCGTGAACAGAGCGACGCAAATTCGCGCGATTCGCGCCGATCGCCGGCGAGTGCTCGCCGGCGCCGCGGGCATCGGCTTCGGCGCGCTGCTCCGCCCGGTCGGCGGATTCGCGCAAAGCGCGGCGACGGACGGAAACGCGACCAACGCATCCGAGGCGACCTGGATCAAGTTCAACCTGAACGCGATCACGCCCGAGCAGATTTTGACGATTCCGGGCGCCGGCGAACGGATGACGCGCGAATTTTCCGAATACCGGCCATATGCGACGATCGTCCAGTTTCGCCAGGAGATCGGCAAATACGTCGATCCGGATGTCGTCGCCGGCTACGAGCGGTACCTGTTCGTGCCGGTCGCGCCGAACGACGCCGATGCCGACACCCTGGCCCAGTTGCCGGGCGTCGATGGCGATCGGGGGCAGCAATTGATCGCCGGGCGGCCCTACGCGGATGACGCGGCGTTTCTCGCGGCGCTCGGCCAGCAGGTTTCGCCGGATCAGACGAACGCCGCGAAAGCCATGCTCGCCGCGACGGCGCCGGCGAGCGCGCCCTGGACCAAGTTCAACCTCAATACCGCCGCCGATGCGCAATTCCGGACGATTCCGGGCGTCGGCGACCAGATGCTGCGCGAATTCGCCGAATATCGGCCCTACACGAGTCTGGCCCAATTCCAGAAGGAAATCGGCAAATACGTCGATGCGGCGCAGGTGGCCGCGTACCAGGCGTATCTCTTCGTCCCCGTCGATCCCAATGCGGCCGATGCCGACACGCTGGCCCAGTTGCCCGGCGTCGATGCCGACCGGGCGCAACAACTCATCGCCGGGCGGCCATATGCCGACGCGACGGCGCTGCTCGCCGCGCTGGAGCAATTGGTCGGCGCGGAGTTGGCCAAGGCGGCTCCGGCCTTTCTGGTGACCGCATGAACGCTTCGCTGACGCTGCAGCGCCTCCATTGCGTTCTGTACTGGCTCGCGGTTGTGCTCTTCTTCGGCACGATTGCCGAACTGCTGGCCGCCAGGCATTGGAAAGACCCGATTCAGTTCCTGCCATTCGCGCTCTGTCTGCTCGGATTGGCGCTGTTGTGGCGGGTGCGAGCGGAAGCGACGCCCGACCGCGTCAAACAGGTGCGCATCGGCATGATCGGCATCGCGCTGGCCAGCCTGATCGGCGTCTACGAGCATCTGCAGGGCAATCTCGGCTTCATCCACGAAACGCGGCCGCACGCCGACCTGAAGACGACGATTCTGGGCATGTTGACCGGGCATGCGCCGTTGCTCGCCTCGGGCGTGCTGGCGGTCGCGGCCGTGGTCTCGATCGCCGCGACCGAAGCCGCCGCCGCGTTGGCCACGCCGGCTCACGCGATCGACGTCGAACGTTCCTGGCGGCGCGACGCGCTCGGCTGGAGCCGGCAAGCGAGATCGTGACGTGGCATCGGCCCTCGCCGGACCCGGCTTGGCAGTCGCCAGGCCGGGTCCGGTTCACAGCCCGTTCACAGCATGTCCGCAGCACGGCCGCAGCGGGAGCGGGTAGAGTGGAGACATGCAATGGCGGCGCCGGCCGGTCGATGGGTTGAAGGGAACGGATGCATGGCGACAGGGCGCGCCGAACCGGACCGCGAGATGGCGGTGCTGGTGGTGGAAGACGAAGAGCCGATCCGCGAGTTGGTGACGACCGCGCTCCGGTTTCGCGGCTTCGCCGTGCAGGCCGCGGCGACCGGCCGCGACGCGCTCGCGCTCGGCCGCAACGTCGCGTTCGACCTGATCGTGCTCGACGTCAACCTGCCCGATCTCGACGGATTCGCCATCTGTCGCAAATTGCGCGAAGGGGGCAACACGGCGCCGGTCATCTTCCTGACCGCCCGCGACGATCCGGCCGATTTGCGCGAGGGATTCACCGGCGGCGGCGACGATTACGTGACCAAGCCGTTCAGCCTCGAAGAACTGGTCTTGCGGGTCGAAGCGGTCTTGCGCCGCACCCGGCCGACGGAGGCGGGTCCGAAACGGCTCGTCGCCGGCGATCTCGTCCTCGACGAAGCGGCCTACCGCGTCTGGCGCAACGACGACGAGCGCTTCTTGTCGCCGACCGAATATCGCCTCCTGCACTATCTGCTGCTCAACCGCGATCGGGTGGTGTCGAAATCCCAGATTCTCGACCATGTCTGGCACGACGAATTCGCGGTCGATCCGTCGGCGGTCGAGACGTACATCAGTTACCTGCGGCGCAAGTTGGACGATCGGGACGGGCAATTGATCCGGACGGTCCGCGGCGTCGGCTACGCGCTGCGCACGCCGGATGGCGATCGCCCGCTTCCCTGAAGGCGCTGCCGTGAGCCTGCGCAGCCGGTTGTCGCTCGCCGTCGCCCTGGTCCTCCTGCTGACGCTCGTCCTCGCCAGCACGGCGATTCTCGGCGCGACCCGCACCGCCCTGGTCGGCCAGGTGGACGACCAGTTGCGCGCGTTCGCCGTGCGCGCCGGCCCGCGCCCGGACGGGCATGGCCCCGGCTCCGGCCCCGACTCCGACGGACATCCCGGAACCGTCCCCGGACCCGAACCCGCGGCCGGAGGCGCGGGCGGCGCCGCCTTCGTCGAACGGCCGATCGGCCGCTATCTCTATGGCCCCGCCGGTCTGCTTCTGGTGTCCGAGCCGGCCGGCTTTCCGGACGATCCCGATCCGCCGCCCGATTTGCCAGCCAATCTCGCGCCGCTGGTCAACCAGATCGTGACCGTCGGCGCCGGCGGCAGCCCGATGCGGTACCGGGTGCTGATCCAGCGGACGCCGGCCGACGCCTATCTCGTCAGCGCCGCGCCGCTGGCGGCGACCAACGCCGCGCTCAGCCGGCTCGGCGTCATTCTCGCCGTCGTCGGCGTCGTCGCGCTCATCGCCGCCGCCGCCGCCAGTTGGTGGCTGATCGGCCGCGCCTTGCGACCGGTCGACCGGATGATCGACACCGCCAGCGCGATCGCAGCCGGCGATCTGAGCCGCCGCGTGCCCGACGCCGACCCGAGGAGCGAACTCGGGCAACTCGGCGGGGCGCTCAACGAAATGCTTTCCCGGATCGAGCGGGCGGCGCGGGCGCGGGAAGCGAGCGAAGAACGGCTGCGCCGCTTCGTCGCCGACGCCGCGCACGAATTGCGCACGCCGCTGACATCGCTCCGGGGCTACGCCGAACTCTACCGTCAAGGCGCGCTGCCGGACGAAGCGGCCGTGGCGGGCGCGATGCGTCGAATCGAAGGCGAAGGCGGACGGATGGCCCGCCTGATCGACGATCTCCTCTTGCTGGCGCGGCTCGATCAACAGCGGGGCATCGAGGGGCGGCCGATCTATCTCGTGCGGCTGGCGCGCGACGCGGTCGCCTATTTTCGCGTCGTCGCCCCCGACCGGCCGATCGACGAGCAATTGTGCGAGCGCGCGATCGTCCAGGGCGATCCGATGCGCCTGCGGCAGGTGATCGACAATCTGCTCGCCAACGCGCGGACGCACACGCCGCCCGGCACGCCGGTCCATGTGATCGTCGAGACGGCCGGCGATGCGGTCGAATTGACGGTCGCGGACGAAGGTCCCGGCGTGCCGCCGGATGCGCGCGACCGCATTTTCGAGCGGTTCTGGCGGGCCGATCCCGGGCGGGGCCGCCAGACCGGCGGCAGCGGCCTCGGACTGGCGATCGTCGATTCGCTGGTGCGGGCGCACGGCGGAGAGATCGCCTTGACGAGCGAGGCAGGCGCCGGCGCCCGGTTCACGGTGCGGTTGCCGCTCGCGCCGGTCGAGGCCACCAAACCGGAGCGCGAAGAATCGCCCGCCGATTCTCAGCAAACGCCCAGACTGCGCACATCGGGAACAAAGCGGCGGCCAGTATCGTCATAGACAGTGACGGCATGGCACGGGCCTCCCCCGCTCGTCGCTCCCGCCGTCCAGCCATTCGTCGCCGGGATGGCGGCGACCACTTCCCTTCCCTCCAGCGGCCGCGCGGACCCATCCCCGGGCGGCCGCTCCTCGTCTGGCGCGAAATCAGGCGCGACGCAGCGCGGTTTTGACGGAATGGGCCGCGTAAAAGGAGCCGATCACCAGCGCCGCGGCCAGCGCCTGGGCGACGAGCGATTCGACCGTCGGGAAGAGCGCGAACCAGACGCCCATCCAGTCGGGAATCGGCAGAGCGACGTTCGTCGTCGGCAGCCAGCCGGCCAGTTGCATCTCCTGCACGCTTTCCCCGACCATCACGATCAGGACGACGCCGAGCAGGACGCCGGTCAGCACCAGCATCTTCTTGTAGGGCAATTTGTGGTGCAGCCGAAACGTCAGCGCCGCGACGACGGCGGTGAAGCCGAGGCCGATCGCCACCCCTTGCAAGACGACCGCCGAACCGGCTTGCAGCCGCAGATTCTGGAGAAAGAGGACGATTTCGAAGCCTTCGCGGTAGATGGCGGTGAAGCCGAGCAACCCCAGCCCGAGAAGGGTTTGCGAAGCGACCGCGCCCGACCCCGCGTCCGCCAGCAAGTCGCGGCGCCGGCGGTTGTGATGGGCGATCCAGCCGGTCCAGTAAATCTTGTGGAAAAACCAGTTCATGATCACCAGCAGCACGACGACCGCCAGCAAGCCGGTCGCCGCTTGCAGGTGCAGTTCCGGCACGTTGACCGCGCTGAGAATGGCGATGGCGACGAACCACGTCGCGAAACTGGCCAGCACGCCCGCGCCGGCTCCCGCCGCCACCGGCCGGCGATACGCCGCTTGCGCGCCGACGAAACTGGCCGTGATCGCGGCCAGGACGAGGATCGCTTCCAGCCCTTCCCGGAAAACGAGGAGCGCGGTGTCGACGATGACGGCCTGACGGCTGAGATGCCCGGCCGCGGGGTCGGGCACGCCGGACGCGGTCACGCCTTGCCAGACGAGCGTGGCGAGAACGACCGCTCCGGCGGCGATGAGCGCCGCATTCAGCCCCGCCCGCGCCGCCTTGCCGGCGGACGGCCACCCGATCGCCTGATTCACCTGCGCTCCCTCGCCAAGTTCGAATCGTGTCGCGCTCAATCCTGAGCGGCGCCGTCGGAATTGCCGAGGGGAACGGTAGAACCGCGGCGACCGGCTGTCAACCCGGGCCGACCCTCTTCGGGCGGCGACGCATGGAACGACGCGCGAGCCGGTCGGCAGCTTTCCGCTTGTCGGCAGGAGGGAACGTCATCCTGAGGCCGCAGCCGAAGGATCTCGGTTCTCAGGAAGGAGGCGTCCGGTCAGCCGAGATCCTT
>JAICJJ010000053.1 GCA_025928535.1 Thermomicrobiales bacterium | reverse complement strand
GCGCCGACCGGGTGACCGGGGCCCAGCGCCCCGGCGGCTGTGTCGATCAGGTCACCAACGAGGCGGCAATCGACCCGGGAACGCCCTGCCGTCGGCCACCGATATTACCCACATCCGTACCCCAATTCATGGCGAGGCTTGATCCGTGTGACGCGGCCGCAACGGATCGTCGTCGCCCTGTTCCCTTGGTTTCGGCCGGCCGATGACGCCGACGAGCTCCACCCGCTCGCCCCGCCGCCGGAGCGTTTCGGCCAGGCGGCGCGATAGACTCCGCAGCACCGTATGCGCCGATTCCGGGGAGGCTGATCGTGGCGCGCAACGACGTCGCCGGACTCCTGCGGACGCTGACGCACGTCGGCACGCGGCGGGCGGCGCTCGGCCTGCTCGCCCTGGCCCTCGGCGGCGCCCGTCCCCCAGGGCGCAGCTGCACGAACACGCGGTTGAACGCTGACTGCATCATCCTCTGCTGTCCGGACGACGAGTGCAAAACCCTCTGCAACCCCTGGCAAGGCGATGATCACCGGGGGCCGCGGCCGCCATCGGGAAGGGGCTGACCCGCACGCGCCGATCGCCAAATCAGGTCACCCTCAGTCTGCCGCCGCGCCAGATGCGCCGACGGCGTCAGCATTTGCGCAGCCGCCCGTCGCCAGTTTCAACATTGAGCCACGCAAGTGACGGCAAGCACCAATCCCACGAGCGGCGGCCACTATCGGCGACGATCCCGGCCCAGAGGGCACCCCGGTGCTGCCAGCCGTCCGGCGTCGGGCTCGCCGCGACGATCTCACCCTCAGTCAGCATCGTCGGCGATCGCCGCGAGCAAGGCCCGCACCCGCGCCCACCACTTCTCCCGCCGTTCGCGCTCGGCCGGCCCGATCACGCCGTCGCGCCCCGCCGCGTAGCCGCATTCCCACTCCGCTTGCGCGAGGTAGACGATCGCTTCCTGCAGCTGCGCCTGCGTCGCTCCGGATTGCCGCGGCGGGCTCGGCTCGGGCTCGGGCATGGGCGATCTCCACCCCCCGCGATCCCGCGCCGCCACCGGGCCCCAAACGATCCCGACGCGACTACGCCGCCGTTCGGCGCGCCGACCAGGCGGCGAGCGCTTCGCCGATCTGCGCGGCCGCGGCGCCATGGGTCAGCTCGCCCGCCGCATAGGCGGCCAGCGTCGTCATGATCAGCTGGGAGCAGCCGGACGCGCCGCTCCAGTCGCCGATGGGATGGTTCGGCACGTCGACCCAAAACGGCAACGCGCCGCCGTCGAGCCGGACGATGATGACCGGCGGCACATTGGCCGGCGGGTCGTCCAGGCGGATCCGCCAAGCCTGCAGCAGATCGGCTACCGGCGCGATCTGGATCGTCATGGGCGCGGCCCCCCTCCGATGTTCGCGACGGGGCGACGCGGCCATTGTCCATCCGCGATCCAGCGCCGCAGCTGCGCCCACCACGACGCCGAGGCCTCCGTTGCCCATTGCGCGCGTTTCCGCCCGTCCTGGGGCCTGATTCGTGGCCACCGCGGCCTCCTGCTCGGCCTCGATCTGATCGAGCCTCGGCTTTCAGCCGGCCGATCTCTTCGGCTTGCTCGCGGATCTGCTCCACCAGCGGCGCGACGAACTCATCCCGGATCGCGGCGAGTTGCGCCCGGGCCGCCGGCGGAACCTCAGGGGGCTCGGCCGCGCGACCGCCATACACGCCGGTCATGTCCGGATTGACCGCATGATGGCCGGTCATGGCCGCCAGGAGCTGCCTATCGCGATCTGTATCCGAGGTGCGCCATCCGTAGCGACGATACCCCTAGGCCAAGCTGAACAACGTGGCCGCGAAGTCCGCCTGCCGCTGCTCGGCTTCGATGACGTCGGCCCGCTCGGACCCGGAGGGTGGCACCGTCAGGCCCGCGCGGGCGACGATCGCCAGCGCGACCGTCACGTTCCCCTCGTCGAGCTGCCGTTCCAGCACGTCCAACGCTTTCGGCAGCAACGCCCGCAGCCGATCTTCCTGCGCCCCGAACAGATCGCGCCGTCGCGCGTTCAAGGCCGCCAGAAAGTGTGGGTCGCGTCGCCAGCTGCACACCGTCTGCCGGCAGCGGCCAACCTGTTGGCCGATCTGCTCGTCCGGCAGCCCAGCGAGCATCAAATCGAGCGCGGTTTCTTGTTCGGGCGACAGCATCTGTCGCGTTTTGTCCGATTTTGTCGCCTTGGTCGCCATCGCGTGGATTGCTCCCGTTGCTGCCCACGTCATGCTTATTGGATTGAGCCTAGATCAGAACATGCGTTCTCGCAACCCGGCCGCGCCCGTGCGCTGTGGCAAGGTGGGAGCTGGACGCGCTGAATTTGCTTCGCGCCGTCGTTGCAGTGGATGGATGCTCGGATGCAGGAAGGGCGAACGTCATATCCCAGGTGCTCTCAATGCGATATGTTGCCTCAAGCGCTAATTAGATCCTCAAGAACAGCAAAGAAGTAGGCCAGCTTTGGCTTTGGTCCTAACCCGTCGCTCTGCCCTCTGATGTTGCGCGTGCGCTCTTGCGTGATTGCTCGGGCTTGCAGTAAACGCGTGACGAACGGGTCAAGTTCGAGGCCGGAACGCCGGTAGAGGTTCACCAGCCGGCTGGTGGTCGAGGCCAGCGGTGCCTGATCGTTCATCTCCCGCGCTAGATCCTGTGCATAGGGGAGCAGCGAGAGTCGAACCTCGTCGTATTTGTCCGCAATATCTGGAGCGATCCTTCGAACATTCGAATCTTCGCTCTCTCTGTTTGTAGTCTCTGGTGTAGTCTCTGGTACTGATGCGGCCAAGATGTCCAGATCCAACTGTCCAGATTGGACAGACGATGTGGCCAGGTTGGCCATTTGGTCGGGCCAGGTGGCCAGATTGTCCACTTGGTCTGCCTGTTCGGTCAGACGAGCGAGTTCCGCGTAATCAAGGGCGTACCACTTCGTCTGATCGACTTTCTGCGCGTTGTATTTTGTGGTGGAAAGCACGAGACCCTGCTCCTCCAGACCGCCGACGATGCGACGGATGGTCCGTACCGACCAGAAGGGCAGTTGAGTGTGCCACTCGTCGTAGGTGTTGTAGATCCATCTGCGGCCGTCACGCTCATGCCGGCTCTGCAGCAGCCAGTAGTGGAGCTGTTGGAGGAAGATCGCTTCGTTCAGGCCAACGCGGATGGCGAGACTTGGCAGCACCAGCAACGGCGGCTCACTAATGAGAAGCCGGGAGACATCTGGATGTCTGGATTGCTCGCCATCGAGCGGTCTTGCCATTTTCCCACCTAGCCAGGGAGACAGCTAGACAGTCGAAGAAAGACGTTCCCCAGCCAACTGCTTGATGGCGTCAGCGACGAGGTCTGAGAGTTCCGGCTTGCGCCCGGTTTGGCGGTATTCCTGCAGCTGCAGTTCGCTCAGCAACAGCACCACCTCATCGGGCAGATGGTAGGTGCGTTTCGTCCGGTTTTTGCTGTCGTGCTGTTTGGATTCCACGATTTCCGGATGTTTAGATGTCTGAATGTCTTCTGTCGACGCCAGTTCCGGCGCTCCCTGGTCAGTGCGCCGGAAGAGGCTCGGCCGCGCTTCCAATGGATGCTTGCGGGCGCTCATCGCCCAACCTCCTGCGCTAATCGGCAGTAAGCCGCCGCCGCCGGGCTGGCCGGGTCAAACTCGAAAATCGACACGCCCGCGGCGGCGGCGTCGCGGATCTTGACGGTTTCTGGGATCGGCGGCTCGAAGAAGCGTACCGTGTCTGCCAGTTCCTCCTTCGCTCGTTCCACCACCGCTTGGGCGTGGCGCGTGTGAGTCATCCGCGTTGGCACGATCCCAAGCAGTGCCAATTCCGGATTGAGGTCGATGCGCATGTCCCGCAAGGTGTCGAGGAGGAGGCTCACTCCGATAAGCGCGTAAAACTCGGCGGCCATTGGAATGAGGATCTCGCCCGCAGCGGAGAAGCCATTGACAGTGAGGATGCCCAAGGAGGGCGGGCAGTCGATCAGGACGAACCGGTAGTCGTCAAGGAGTGGCTTTAGCGCATGTTTGAGACGATCTTCGCGCCGCGCCCGGGTGATGAGGTAGGGCTCGAGGTACGAGAGGCGGATGTTGGCCGGAGCTAGGTCGAGATTCGGTCGCAGCGACAGCACGATAGAGGCGAGGTCTCGCTTATTGTCGAGCACCTCGGAGAGCTCGTGCTCCAACCCGTTGGCGGCGATGCCGAATCCTTCGGCCAGATGCCCTTGTGAGTCGAGGTCGATGAGCAATGTCGGATAACCGGCTGCTGCTAACGCAGCGCCGAGGTTGATCGTGGTCGTCGTCTTGGCTGAGCCGCCCTTTTGGTTGGCAATCGCTATGACGCGCGTCATGGACGTAGACTAGAAGTGGGAAGTCTGGATGTCAAGACATCCAGACAGCGAGACAGTAAAGTCCGCGCGGAGAAGCGCGCTGCTGGGAAGGCGGTAGCGTGGTCATCGGCGGGGAGTGACCGTCTGGCAGATGTGCATGGCTGATCGGCCGCCGCTCCGCTCAGTTGGCGTCGTCACGACCAGTGCCCGCCTCCTCGGGAGCGGTCGCCGGCTCGGACTCTACCGGTGGTCCCATTGGCGCATGTTGCGGCCGGCCGAGGACGCCAACCAGCTGCCAGCGACCGTGGCGCCGAACCAACACCTCGACGCGCCGTGCTCGGCCATCACCGAGATAGCTGCGCGCCAAGGCGTTGGCTTCGGCGTGGGTCGCAATCGGGCCGATCTGGAGACGCTCGCCCGTCGGCGTCCGCAGCCGCAGCGTGAACGTCGGCAAGACTATGGGGTAAACGTACCATCGTCGCTCGTGGGTGGGAAAAACCGGAGCGCACCGCCTGGCGCGCCCGGACCGGGACGCCGAGATCGCGTCCTCTGGAGCAAGCGCCGTCGCGGCAGGGAGGCTGGTCAGGCCAGCAGCGCTGCCCGATCGTCACGACTCAACAGAGAGGCAAAACGGATGGCCGTCCGGATCGAGATGGACGCGGACATCGTCCTGGGGCTGGACAGCGGCGAGCGTCGCCCCGCACGCTTTGGCATGGGCGCAGCCGGCCGCCAGATCATCGACCCGGATTTCCAGGTGCGCCATCATGATTTGCTTGCCGGGCTCCGACGGCCAGACCGGGGACGACCAGACGTCTTCGATGTGAACGCCGAGGCGGATGCCGCCGTCCGGGTTGCGCAACGTCACCCAGCCCGGCTCCTCGGTTTCGATCTCCCAGCCGAGCAGCTGCGCGTAGAAGCGGGCCAGGGCCGGCGGGTCGGGCGAACTGAGGGTGGTCATCGTCCACGTCGGGTTGCCGGGCATGGTCATGATTCCCCTCCGACGAGTCCCTCCGGCTCCTGCCCCTCATTGGCCGCCGGTGGCAAGGCCGGCTTGCAGCAGGCTCGTCGCTTTCGCGAGGTGATCGTTGGCTTGCTGCAGATTCGTCATCGCGTTCTGCAACATCGTTGGATCGCCCGCTTCCACCGCCGCTCGCGCCGTCGTGCCGTAGGTGCTGGCCGACTCGAAGCCGAGCAGCAATTCCTTGTGCGCGTCGGCGAAGCGCTCCGGCGGCTTGAGTTGCTTCGCGATGTCGTAAACGGCGTTGAAGACGGCGGCTTGACCAATGAGGTCGTTTTGCCACTTGAGTTGGGCCCAGCCGGCATCGAGCGTTTCGATGAGGCCGGTGAGGTTGTGGCTCGTGGTCGTTTCGAGCAGCGTCAAGGCGGCGACCTGGCCGACATAATCAGCATCGGGGCGATCGGTCGTGATGATCTCGCTATCGCTTTGGGCTGCGGCCGTGGCCCAGCGATGGGTGCCGCACCCAGCCAAGACGCTCGCCGGCAGCACCGCCAGCGCCACGGCCACGCGTCGTCGCTGCATCGTCCTCGCTCCTTCCCCACGGCGGTCGTCGCCGGTCCCGACCCGCGCCAGCGGGGCTCCCCGACCAACTGAACGGCGTCCTGAGCAAACCCGATGCCGCCATCGGTCCGCGCTCACTCCGGGGCAGGCCGCGGCAGTGGCAATCCGGCGGAGCGTCGCGTTGCCGCGCGATGCGGAACGTCGCGTTGGACGAAACGGGTTCCGAGAACTGGGGATTTCATGCCTTATCTGGAATCGGCTTTAAGCGCCGGCAGACGTCAATCTGGTAAGCACGTTACCGAGAAGGCGGGTTACAGGAACCGCGGACGGCGGCGTGCCGAGCTGGCACAGCGGCTGCGTAGCGAGCGCCATGAAGTCGGCGAACGCCGCGACGACCCACTGGAATTGCTGCTGCTTGGCGACGACGGGCAGCATTACGCCTATCCGTTGCCAGACGGCCCGGCCTGGCCGGTCGAGCCGGACGCGGGGTGGGCGGTCGATCGCGCCTTGCCCCCCATGGAGGAGTTGCTGGCTTAGGTCGGCCGGATGGCGTCGCTGCCGCCGCATGATCTGGACTGGGTCGATGTGCCGTTGCGGCCACGGTCGCTGTTGCTCCCCGCGCCGCCATCGGCGCCACAGGCTCTCGCTGCAGTTGATCCCAAGGGGAGGATGCGCCAGCGCTGAGCATCATGGCCTCAGCCGATGGGCGTCGGCACGACGGTCGGCAGGCTGGCGACGCCGAGCGGCATGGGCGTTGCGGCGTCGCTTGTCCCCGGGTCGACAAAGAGCGAGATGCTGCCGCTCGCCGCGATGAACGCCTGGCCGCAGACGGCGCTCCCCGGTGCTGACCGCAGCACCACCGTCAATGAGCCGTCGGACGCGAGGACGCCGCCGAGCGCGCCGCAGGCGACGACCGTGTCGGCCTCGGCGATCGTGATGACGTGCGGCGTCGCCAACAGCGCCGCGAGCGACAAGGGCGCGCGGGTGAACGACGTCGCGCCCGTGATCCCGGCTGGCGCGCCCTGGACCGGTCCGCTCGGAATGGTCGGCGCTTGCAATGCCGCCGTCCTGGAGCTGGGTTGGGCGCACGAACCACTCCACAGTGTCGCCTGCAGCCCCGGCGCGGGACTGACTGCTTGACTCGGCCGCACGACAAGTAATATGAGCGCGCCGGCGAGCGCGGCCAGCAATGGCCGGCGCACGCCATGTCGGCTCAACTGCCGCCCGGCGTGCAGGTAAAGATCCAGATGTTGCTGTCGGCGCCGGCCGTGACGACGACATTGCCCTGGGCGTCGACGCGGTCGCTTTCGGCGTGGCACCAGTTGCCGCCGTTCGGCCTGAGCTGGTACGTGCCCGGCGCCAGATTCGGGAAGCGAATCCGGCCGCGGTCATTGGTCGTGCCGGTCGCCGCCGGCGTGGTCGACGATTCCGCGGTATCGAAGACTTGGAACGCCATGCCGGCGGCCGGCGTCTGGCATTGCCCGAACCAGTCGAAGCCCGCTGCGGTCGTCGGCACGGAGCAGGCGAAGCCGACGACGTTGATCGCCCCGGCGCTGGGCGAGGTATCGGCCGTCTGGACCAGCGACGGCCCGGTCGCCGGCAAGCGGCCGGCGTCGGTGTCGAGCCAGTAGGTCATGGGGCGTCCCGGCGCGACGTGGCCGTCGAGGACGACGGTCAATACGCTCGGCTCCGGCGGCTGCGCGGGTTGCGCCGCGACCGCCGGTTGACCGACGCTGCCGCTCGCTTGCGCCACGTTGTTGTTGCCTCCTGATGCGTTGGCGTTGGCCGTGCCGCCGTTGGCGCTGACGCTGACGCTGGTGTTGCCGCCGTTGCTATTGACGTCGCCGATGTTGACGGAGCCGCCGTTGGCCGAGGCGTTGGCGACGCCGCCGTTGCCGGCGTTCGCTTGGTTCCCGCCATTGCCGGTCGTCGCCGGTTGCGCGGGTTTGGCCGGTTGTCCCGCTTTGCCTGGCTTCGAGGACTGGTTAAGGACGGTGGCGCAGATGTCGGCTGGGTTGAGGTCAATCGTTTTGACGACCGGACCGGTGTCCGGGCCGCGGCTGGTGCAGAGGCAGGTCGACTTGTCGACGCTGGCGTCGAAGCGGCAATCGACGTCGACGTGGAAGGCCGGCAACGTGCCGAAGGTGAGGACGGTCGCCGCCGCGCTCCCGCCGCTGCCGACGTTGCCACTCGTTGACGCCGTTTGCTGATTCGTCTGGGCGCAGTTGCCGGCGCAGACTTGATTGCTGTTGTTCGTGGCGACCGTCTGATTTGCCGTCGATTGGCCGGCGTTGGCGCCAACCCCAGGCGCGCCACAAACGCCGCCACCACAGAGCAGCCCGGGACAGCAATCGCGGTCGCTGGCGCACGCGCCGCCGGCGCCGGCGCACGCCTTGGCGCCTTTGCTCTTGTCCCCGCCCTTGTCATTGCCGTTGCTCTTGTCCGACCCTTTGGCGCTCTTGCCATCGGCGCGGGTCGACGCCAGGCCCGTCGTCGCCAGCGTGCCGCCGACGGCCGACCCTACCAACCGCTTCAACAGCGACCGGCGCGACCCCTCGGCGGTCAGCCTGCGGACGAACTGGTCGAACTCGCCAAGTTCCATGGTCCCCTCCGCGCACGGTGATGTGGCATCCGCCCCGTCACTGGCGGCGTGCCGCGGGAAGCAGGAGTCGTGCCAGTCGCGAGGACGGGCGCCGGCCGGCGTCCGCGTCTCCGCATCCGGCGGACGGCACACCATGTGCGTTGGGCGCTGCCGCATGCCGCGCCGTCGGCGCGGATGGACGTGGGAGCCGGAAAGGGGTGCTCGATGACCGAACGAGACCAAGCAACGAGCGGCGCGGGGCGGACGGGCCGCGCCCGCCGCCAGCCCGTCGCATCGCCATCGGCCGGAAGCGCGACGGCGGGACCTGGCGCGACGACCGCGTCCGCCGCGGCAACGGGCGGATCCGCGACGGCATTCGGAGGTGCAGCTGGCGCCGGGGGAGACGGTGGCCGGCAGGCTGGTTCCGCCACGGAAACGGGCGAGCAGCTCCAGGCGCAGGCCGGCCAACTGGTCGCGCTGGCGCGGGACCAGTTGACGGGACAGCTCACGACCCAAAAGGCTCGGGCGGCCGAGGGGTTAAGCGCGCTGGCCGAGGCCGTCCGCCAAGTCGGTCAGCAGACCCGGCAGCAAGACAACGGCCCGCTGGCCGACTATGTCGATGGGGCGGCGGACCAACTGGCGCAGCTGGCCACGATGCTGCGCGAGCAAGACGTCGCCCAATTGGGCGAGACGGTGAGCGGCTTTGCGCGCCGTCAGCCGGCCCTCTTCCTTGCCGCCGCCGTCGGCCTCGGCTTCGCTGGCGTCCGCGTCCTCAAGAGTTCCGCGCCGACGTCCGCTGGGCGACCCAGCTCCGGGTTCGCCGGCCGCGCGACGACCGGAACAACCTTCTCGCGCGGTGATGCGCTCGGGTCCGCCTCTGGGAGCAGCAATCCGCGCGCCGGCGACACCCTCGGCGCGTTCGGCGCGGGCGGCGGGCGACCACGCTCCGCTTTCCCGGATCTCGGTCGTGATGCCGCCCCTGGCGATGCTGGAACCCGGCGCTTCGACGCCGGCGTCGGGGCGGAGAACCGGTGATGCAGGCGGGGCGCGACGATCGCTCGCTGGGCGACCTCTTCGCCGACCTCGTCCGGGAACTCGGCGAGCTGGTGCGGCAAGAGGTTCAGCTGGCCAAAGCGGAGCTGCGCCAAAACGCGAGCCAGGCGGGTCGGGCCATCGCGGCCTTGGTCGTCGGCGGAGCCATCGTCTACGCCGGGGTGTTGGCGCTGCTCGCCGCGGCGATCCTCGGCTTGGGCCAAGCGGGGCTCCCCTGGTGGCTGGCGGCGCTCCTCGTCGGCGTGGTCGTCGTCGTGATCGGCGCGGTCGTCACGGCGCGGGCCAGGGCCGCCTTGCAGGCGACGGCGCTGGCGCCGCAACAGACGATCGAGACGCTGAAGGAGGACCGGGCGTGGGTGAACGAGCAGATCCGGTGAGGGATGACGCGGACCTTGACGTGGCCGCGGGCGGGTGGGATGCCGACGACGCGACGGAGCCGACGCTGATCGCGGCGGAGATCGACCAGACGCGCAGCGAGCTGAGCCAGACGATCGACGCGATCCAGGACCGGTTGGTGCCGGAGCGGCTGACGGAGCACGCGGTCGGCGCGGCGACGGACGTGACCGAGCAAGCGCGCGCGGCGGCCAGAGATGTGGTGACGTATGCGATCGACGAAGCCAAGACGGCGGTGCGCGAACTGGCCGACCAGGCGACGGCGGCGGTCCGCGGCGCGACGATCGGGAGGATGGAACAGGTGACGGCTGACACACAGAATCTGATGGAGGAGACCGGCGCCAGCCTCTGGACGACCATCCGGCACAACCCGCTGCCGGCGGCGCTGGCCGCGATCGGCAT
>JAICJJ010000551.1 GCA_025928535.1 Thermomicrobiales bacterium | reverse complement strand
GCAGACCGCGAACCACGCCGCGACGCGAGGCGCCGTCGGTCAGTTTGCGGGTCAACTCGTCGAACTTGTTCTGATCCATGACTCTTCCCCCCTCGAGAAATGCAAGAGGGACCGCGAAGCGCCGACGCTTGCCGGCTGCGGCCACCCGGTGCGGCGGGCGCGGCTGCAGGCAACAATGCTCCCTACTGTGCCGTACAGTCATGATAACGTGAGCAAATCGTGAATGGCAAACAAGTGTTTATTTAGAATTTATGTATCATGCCGCGACGTGGGGAATCAGCGATCTTCCGAGCGCTCGCCGCCGACGGCCAGAAAATCGTCGCGCAGGCAATCCATGAAGACGATGTCGATCAGCCGGCCGTCGCGCCAGTGCGCTTGCCGACGCCGCCCGATCTCGCGAAAGCCGGCTTTGGCGTAGCAACGGAGCGCTGCAACATTGTCGGCGACGGTGTCGAGCAGAACATTGTTCAGCCCGAGCGTACGGAACGCATAGCCGAGCAGCAGCCGCGTCGCGTCCGTGCCGTAGCCGCGGCCGCGCAACTCGGGCTCGGCGATGGCGATGCCGAATTCGGCCGTCCTGTGCATGCCGCCGACGTCGCGAATGTTGGTGTATCCGATCGGCCTCAGGTCCGGCAATTCGTAGATCGCGAAGCCGATCCACCCTTCCCGTTCGCCCGCGATCAGCCGGTCCCAAGCGACGGCGACCGCTTCCGGCGATTGCGGCCGCGGCACGTCGCCGCCGAGCTCGATGGTCGGTAAGTCGTTTTCCCAGCGAACCAGCAGCGGCAGCAGCCCGCGATGCAGCGGCCCGAGCGCGACCCGCTCGCCGCGCAGGTTGATGATCGGAGCGGCAGCCTCTGGCTCGTCCATGCCGCTACCTTACACGATGCGAGTCGGCAAGTCGGCAAGTCGGCGAGGCGAGCAGCGACGGGCGACGCCCGCCGCATCGTCATCCTGAGCGAAGTCGAAGGATCTCGTCGTTCGTTGCGATAGAGCACGAGATGCCTCGACAGGTTCGGCATGACGATGGGAATTCTCCCCGACTCCCGTCCACCCCCGTGCTACCATCGACCCATCGACCTTTGGTGCCGCCGCCAACGATCCGGAGGCTTCCCCGACGATGACCACCACCACCGCGCGCACATCCCGGCCGACGGCCGCGATGTCCGATTCGGACATCCGCCCCGATGTCCTGCACGCCCTCGGCGACACGCCGCTGGTGCGGCTCAACGCCGTCGCCGCCGGCATCCGGACGCCGGTCGTCGCCAAGCTCGAAATGCTCAACCCGGGCGGCTCCGTCAAAGACCGAATCGGCATCCGGATGATCGAAGAAGCGGAGCGGAAAGGCTGGCTCAAGCCGGGCGGCACGATCGTCGAGCCGACCAGCGGCAACACCGGCGTCGGGCTGGCGATGGCCGCCGCCGTCAAGGGATACGCCTGCATTTTCGTCATGCCGGACAAGGTCGCGCCGGAAAAGGTCGCGTTGCTGCGCGCCTACGGAGCGCAGGTCGTCACCACGCCGACCGCGGTCGAGCGCGATTCGCCCGAAAGTTACTACTCCGTCGCCGACCGCCTGACCCGCGAAGTGGCGCACGCGTTCCAGCCGAATCAATATTTCAACCCGATGAATCCGCGCACCCACTACGAATCGACCGGACCGGAAATCTGGCGGCAAACGGGCGGGGCAGTGACGCATTTCGTCGCCGGCGTCGGCACCGGCGGCACCATTTCCGGCACGGCCCGCTTTCTGAAAGAGCAAAATCCCGCCGTTCGCGTCGTCGGCGTCGATCCGGAAGGAAGCATCTACACCCAGCCGGACAACATGCACGCCTACAAGATCGAAGGCGTCGGCGAAGATTTCTGGCCCGGCTCGTTCGACCCGTCGCTCGTCGATGAATGGGTCAAGGTGACCGACCGCGACGCCTTCCTGATGGCGCGGCGCGTCACCCGCGAAGAAGGCATCCTCGTCGGCGGATCGTGCGGCATGGCGGTCTGGGGGGCGCTCGAAACGGCGAAACGGATCGACGATCCGGAGGCGCTCGTCGTCGTGCTGCTGCCCGACAGCGGACGCGGCTACCTCTCGAAGATATACAACGACGACTGGATGCGCGAAAACGGCTTTCTCTCCCGCTTCCAGCAGCCGGCGCGCGCAGGGGCGGTTGTCGCCGCCCGGAGCGGCGAGGCGCCGAAGATGGTCGCCGTCGGCTGCGACCAGACGGTGGCGGAAGCGATCGAATTGCTGCGGGCGCATGACTTCTCGCAATTGCCGGTCGTCCGCACCGGCGCGGCGACCGTTTCCGACGACGGCGGCCCGGCCCAGATCGAGGTGCATTCGGTCGCCGGCTCGTT
>JAICJJ010000024.1 GCA_025928535.1 Thermomicrobiales bacterium | reverse complement strand
GGCGAACACGCCGCCGACTTGGCCGAGGAGAACCCGCAGCAGAAAACTCGTCGCGCCGGTCGCGAGCAGGTTGATGCCGAAGGCGGCGATGATGACGTCGGCGCGAAGCTGGATCACGACCAGCCCGAACACCAGCGACACAAGCATGGCGACCAGCGCCGCGATCAGCGCCCCGACAAGCGGATTGTTGGTGAGAATCGTTCCGTAGACGGCGAAAAACGCGCCGAACAGCATCAACCCTTCGAGCGAGAAATTGAAGATGCCCGCTTGATGGCTGAGGACGCCGCCCATCGCCGCCAGCAACAGCGGAGCCGCCACCTGCACCGTCGCCTGGAGCAGGTTAAGACTGAGAATCGTGTTCATGCCGCACCACCTGCATCGAGGGGCCGATGACGCTCCGCAGGCGGAACGCCCGGACGACGCGCCGGACGAAGTCGAGCCGGCCGAGTTGCGCGGAAATCAGCAAGATGATGATCCCCTGCATGATCGCGATCGTGATGCGCGGCATCCCGAATTCGATCGACACGCTCAGGCTGCCCGCGCGCAACGCCGCGACGCCCAACCCGGCGACGATGACGCCGAGCGGACTGCCGCCGGCGAGGAAGGCGATCAGAAACCCATCGAAGCCGAAGCCCGGCGAAAACTGACTGACGAACCGCCCGTTGACGCCGTTCGTCTCGAACGCGCCGATCAAGCCGGCGATGGCGCCGCTGGCGAGCATGGCCACGAGCCAACTTCGGCCAATGCGAACGCCGCCGTACGCGGCGAACTCGCGGTTCAGGCCGACCATCCGCGTTTCGTACCCCTGCTTCGTGCGCTTGAGAAACAGATGCAGCAGCAGGGCCAGCGCGACCGCGATGATGAGGCCATAACTGACCGGATAGGGCGGGACGAGCGACGGGAAGCGGGCCGCGGGCGGCACGCGATCGGTCATGACGGCTTCGGCCGACATCCGGGCCCGAAAGTAGTTGTTGACCAGGTAATCGGCGACGCCGATGGCGACGTAATTCAACATCAGCGTCGTGACGATCTCGCTGGCGCGGGTATGGATGAGGAGCAGCGTCGGAATGAGCGCCCAGAGCGCGCCGACGATCGCGGCGGCGACGATCACCAGCGGCTGCAGCGCGAGCGCCGGCAGATCGACGCGCAGACCGATCAGGGCGGCGACGAGGCCCGCCAGGTAGAGTTGCCCTTCGACGCCGACGTTGAACAGCCCGGCTCGCAGCGGCAGCGCGACCGCCAGGCCCGCAAAGATCAGGCTGGTCGCCCAGCGGAGCGTTGAAGCGATCGCGGCCGGGTCGCCGACCGCGCCGCGGAGGAGCGTCGCGTAGACCTGCGCCACGTCGTATCCACTGAGCCGGAGCACGAGGGCAAAGGCCGCCAGGCTGATCGCGACGGCGGCCACCGGCCGCGCGAGCCCCGGAAGAATTCGGCCGATGACGACGTCCCGGTTCACTTACGCTGCCCCGTCATGCTGCGCTCCCGCCTCGCTTCCGAGCATCGCGCGGTCGCCGCCGCCCATGTACACGCCGAGCTCGTGTTCGCTCACATCGGGCGCGAAAGGGCCGGCGAACCGGCCGCCCGCCATGACGAGAATCCGGTCGCTCAACGCCCGCACTTCGTCCAACTCCGACGACACCAGCAAGACCCCCGCGCCACGCGCTCTGGCTTCTTCGAGTTGGCGATGGATGAACTCGGCGGCTCCGATATCGACGCCACGAGTCGGGTTGGCGGCGAGCAAGACCGTAACCTCGCCGGTCAACTCGCGGGCGACGACCACCTTTTGCACATTGCCGCCCGACAGCGCCGCAACCGGCGCGGCCGCGCTCGGCGTTCGGATGCCGAAGCGATCGATGAGCGTATCGGCAAACGCCCGCACGGCGTTCGACTGCAGCCAGGGCCCGCGCGACAGCGGCGGCCGCTCATGCGGCCCAAGCATCAGATTCTCGGCAACCGTCGCCGGCAGGGCGACGCCGCGGCGCATGCGGTCGGTCGGAATGTGGGCGATGCCGGCCGCGCGGCGCGCCCGGGGGCTCCGCGCCGTCGTCACGTCGCGTCCGACGACGACGATGCGCCCCTGGCTCGGCTGACGCAGGCCGGCCACGACCTCGACCAATTCGTCCTGGCCATTGCCATTGACGCCCGCTATGCCGAGGATTTCGCCGGCGTGGAGCGTCAACGAAACGGCATCGAGGGCCGTCGCCCCCCGGTCGTTGCGGCAGGAGACCGCGTCCAGGCGGAGCGCTTCCGGGCCCGGTGTCGCCTGCGTCGCGTTCGGACGGCGCAGCAGCACGTCGCGGCCGACCATCATCCGCGCCAATTCGCTCGGGTTCGATTCGGCGGCGGCGACCGGCGGGAATGCCCGCCCGTCCCGCATCACCGTGATGCGATCCGCCACGGCGAACACCTCGCGCAATTTGTGCGTGATCAGGATGATGGTGTGCCCCGACGCCCGCAGCGCCCGCAATGTCGCGAAGAGATGATCCGCCTCTTGCGGCGTCAGCACCGCCGTCGGCTCGTCGAGGATCAGGATCTTGCGCCCGGTCAGCAGCGCCTTGAGGATTTCGACCCGCTGCTGGACCCCGACCGGTTGGTTGCCGACCTTGCCATCGGTCGGCAAATCGAGGCGATAGCGAGTCGAAAGCTCGGCCGCGCGCCGCCGCAACAACTTCGGATCCAGCACGCCGAATTGATTCGGCGGCTCCGCGAGGAAGATGTTTTCGGCGATCGTCAGCGACGGCACGAGCGAAAAATGCTGATGCACCATGCCGATGCCCGCCGCGGCGGCGTCGCGGGCGCTGGCGAACGAGCGCGTTTCGCCGCTGACGCGGATGCCGCCTTCGTCCGGCCGCATGATCCCGGCGGCGATCCGCATCAAGGTCGATTTGCCGGCGCCGTTTTCGCCGACCAGGGCGTGAACCTCGCCGCGCCGCACGACGAAATCGACCTGGCGATTGGCGACGACATCGCCAAAACGCTTGGTGATGCCGCGCATGTCGAGTTCGGCGCCGCCATCGCTCGCGGCCTCGGGCGTCAATTGACGTTCATCCACGGCAGGCATCGCCTCGTGCGGCCGATCCGGGGCGGCCGCGCCGCCCCGCGCCGGTTCATTCCTGCACCTTGTTTTCAACCTTGAGCTTGCCGTCGAGAATTTGCTGGCGCAAATTCCAGATCATGTCGCGGACATCTTGCGGCAGCTTCGGGCCAAGCACATGGCCCGTCTCCGGATCTTGATGGTCGACCGGGTGCGAGTTGTCGAAGGTGCAGATGTCTTCGCCGCCATCCTTGATGCCGACGAGGAAGTTTCCGGGCGTCCAGGCGCCGTCCCGGTTCGCCTTCATGACCTTGTAGACCATGTTGGCTTCATAGATGCGGACCGAGGCAAGGGTCGAATCGGGCCGGCGCAGGCATTGATCGCGATCCATCCCCATCGAAACCAACGCGCCGTTGCTCGCGGCGGCCGCGTCGTGAATCCCCTGGATCGACTGGCCGCCGCCGCCGCAGACGACGTCCGCGCCCTGCTCTTGCAGCAACTGCGCGAGCCGCTTGGCGGTCGCGGGGTCTTCGAACGGGCTGTTGCCGCCGATGACGTTGAAGACGAATTTGGCGTTCTTGTTCGTCGCCTTGACGCCTTGCTGATAGCCGGCGATGAAACGGTCCTGCTCCGGGTTGCGGATGGAGAGGACGCCGCCGACCGTGCCGCTCTTGCTGTAGAGCCCGGCCAGCGCGCCGACGAGGAAGCAGCCTTCGAGGCCGAGTTCCCAATACGACACGACGTTCGGAATCACGTCGGGCGTCTCGCCGATGATCAGGGCGAAGCGTTGGTTGGGAAATTGCGGCGCCATGTCGTTGATGGCGTCGATCATCGGCGGAAAGGCGCCGATCACCAGATTCGTCCCGCTCGAAGCGAGGCTGCGCACCGCTTCGCTGTATTCACCCTGAACGACCTCGACCACCTTGACGTCGTAGTTGAGTTCCTTGCCGCCGCGATTGAGGCCGTCGACCATTGAATCGACCGGCCCGAGGTCGCCCGTCTTTTGCGGCGTCACCAGCGCGGCGCTCATTCGCTCGCCGTTCGGCGTCGTGGCGCCGGTCGGAGGAGTCGCCTGCCGGGCGGCGCGCGCCGAGGTCGAGCGGGTGTCCAACGCGGCGGCGATGGCGGCGGCGGACAAACCGAGGAGCGACGCCTTTTGCACGAACTGGCGACGAGAAAGCATGTCGCGATCGTAATCCGCGAGCAATTCCAACAGATGATCGACCGGTCGTCGCACCTCGAACCTCCCTTGTCCATGCTCGAGCGGGGTCCGGCGCGGCTCGGCCGCGCGTTTGGGCGGGAGCGGCGACCTCCCAGGAATGGCGCCTCTGCGCGCCGGCTCACCTACCTTTCCGCATCGCGGTCAACGCATCATTCCGGCGCGGCGGCGCGCCGGGCGTCTTGTCGCCGCACGGCCACGATCAGTCGATCGAAATGAGCATTCATCAGCGCCGCCGCGGCATCGCCGTCGCGGCGCCTGAGCGCCTCGGCCAGCCGAGCATGATCGTCGACGAACGCGGACGGCGTTGCGTCATCGCCCGGAATCGCCATCGAGTCCATCAACGTCGCCAATGCGTCATTGACCGGGTCGAGCAGCATTTGCAGGAACGCGATCAAGAGCCGATTGTGCGACGCTTCCGCGATCAATCGGTGAAAGGCGTGCGAGGAATCGATGCGCGCCGCGCCGTCGGTTGCACAGTCATGGCTCAGTCCGGCCGCGATCGCGATCTGCTCGAGTTCGTCATCGGTCGCATGGTCCGCCGCGAGCCGCGTCGTTTCGCTCTCGACCGCCCGGCGCGCATGGAGCAGGTCCACCACCTCGGCGACCCGGCTGGCGTTGATCGCCTGCACGAGTTGCTCGCTCTGTTCACCCTGAACCCGGATGCGACGCAATTCGACCAGGCGCTGCTCGCCGGCCGCGCCGAGGACGCGGCCTTTCGTGCCGACGGCCCGCGTGAACCCCGATCGATCGAATTGGCGGAGGAGGCGCCCCGCGGTCGCTTCCGCGAGGTCAAAGCCCGCGTCGCGCAACGCCTCGCTCAAGCGCCGCGAGCCGACGGGCTCGGCCGCGGCGGCGAGCACCGACAACGCCTGGAGTTCAAGATCGAGCCGCCCATTTTCGATGGGCCTGGTCATGCCGCAACCTCAGATCTGTTCATGTCGGCAACGTGTCGTTGTGCCGTCACAGCATGACATCCCCGCCGTTCGGGTGAAAGGTCACTCCGGTGTAGAAGTCCCCGTCCGGGGACGAGGCCAGCAACACCGCCGTCGGCGCGATCTCCTCCACCCTGGCGAAGCGCTTCAACGGCAACCCGGATGCCTGGCGGTCCATGTCGTCGTCCGTCATCCCTTCTCGTTTGTGCGCTCCGGTCAGAATCGGGCCCGGGGCGATGGCGTTGATGGTGATCCCATCGTCGGCCACACGCCGGGCGAGCGCGCGCGTGAACGAGATGACGCCCCCTTTCGCGGCGCAATAGGGAACGAGATCCGGGTGTCCCTTGAACGCCATTTGCGAGGCGATGTTGATGATGCGGCCGAATCGCTGCCGTCGCATCAGCGGCAGCGCGGCCTGCGAGCAGAGAAAGACGCTTGTCAGGTTGAGCGCGAGGTAGGCGTTCCAGTAATCGAGCGACATCTCTTCGAACGGCGTTCGGCCGGTCAGCCCGCGCGGCAGCGTTCCGGCGTTGTTCACCAGGATGTCGAGCCGGCCGCCGCGCGCGTCGATCTCGTCGATCGCGCGGCGGATCGCGGCCGGATCCGTGACATCTGCTGCGAGCGGAAACGCGTGCCCGCCGCCATTCCGAATCTCGGCGATCGCCGACTCCAGGTCCGCGTCGATGGTCAAGTCGTTCACGGCGACGATGGCGCCTTCGTCCGCCAACGCCATGGCGATGCCGCGCCCCAATCCCCGCGCCGCGCCCGTCACCAGCGCCACCCGGCCATCCAGTTTCCGCATCCGCGCTCCCTTCGTCTCCAGTCGATCGGCTCAGATTTCGCCAGCGACGGCTCGCCAGCACGCGACCTCACGGCTCGCGCCGATGCCCGCAAGGTGCTGTCGAGTTTGGGCGCAGGCCGGGACGGCGGCCGGGCAGCGCGACGAGAGAAAGCAGCCCGCCGGCAGATCGATCGCGCTCGGAATCTCTCCGTGCAACACATAGGACGAGCGTGCGGCGAAGGGATCGGGGGGAAGATAGGACGCGAGCAACGCTTTCGTGTACGGATGCTTCGGCCGATGAAAGATTTCCTCGACGCTGCCGGTCTCGACGATGGCGCTGAGATACATCACCGCCACGCGGTGGCAAAGATGCTCGACACTGGAGAGGTCGTGCGAGATGTACAGATAGGAAAAACCGAAATCGTTCTGCAGCGATTTCAACAACCGCAGGATCTCGCCCCGAATCGTGATGTCGAGCGCCGAAACCGGCTCGTCCAGCACGATGAAGTCGGGGTCGGTCGCGATCGCTCGCCCGATTCCCACCCGCTGCTGCTCCCCGGTGCTCAATTGATGCGGGTACAGGTGAAGATAGGATTCATCCAGCCGGACCTGAAGCAGCACGTCGACGATCTTCTGCCGGATTTGCTTCCGGCTGAGCCGGCCTTCCAGCAGCAGCGGCTCGGCGATGATCGCTTCGACGCTCATCCGCGGATCCAACGAGCGGAACGGGTGCTGAAAGACCATTTGCATCTTCGGCCGCAGCCGGCGCAGCGCCGCATCGCCGATGTGCGTGATGTCGTCGCCCTTGAAGACGATCGTGCCAGCGTCGGGCTCGATCAGCCGCAGCACGCATCGCCCGACCGTGGTCTTGCCGGACCCGCTCTCGCCGACCAGCCCCAGCGTTTCTCCCCGGCCAACCGCGAACGAGGCGCCGCTCACCGCCCAGACCGAGCCGCCCTTGACCGGAAATCGCTTGACGAGGCGGTCGACGCTAAGCAGCTCCGACACGGATTCGGCCTCCCGCCGCCACCGGGCAGCGAACGAAGTGATCGGACGCGATCGCCACGAGCTCTGGCGCTTCGGCGGCGCACGACGGCACGGCCAGCGGGCAACTCGGATGGAGCGGGCAGCCGCTCGGCAGGCGCAGCGGGTTGGCGCGGACGCCGGCCAGGGAAGGCCCAGCCGACGGCTCCGCGTGCGTGCGCACCGAAGCGAGGAGGCTGACCGCATAGGGATGGACGGGGTTCGCAAAGAACGTGCGGACTGGAGCTTCTTCGACGATGCGACCCGCATACATCAGCGCGACGCGCTCGCAGTAGTGGGCGACGACGCCGAGGTCGTGGGTGATGATGATCGCCGCCGAATTCTGCTTCTGAATGAGCGCTTTCATGATGTCGAGCACCTGACGCTGGATCGTCACGTCGAGACTGGACGTCGCGTCATCGGAGAGCACGATGGTTGGAGCGCCGATCAGCGCCATCGCGATCAGCACCCGTTGCGCCATGCCGCCGCTCAATTGGTGCGGATAGGAGCGGGCGCGCGCTTCGGCGTCTTGCAAGCCGGCGTCGCGAAGCATCTCGACCGCGCGGTTGAACGCCTCGCGCTTGCCGATCAGCGGGTGATGGGCCAGCAGCACGTTGGCGACCTGCTCGCCGACCGTCGTCAGCGGATTGAGATGGCGCCGGGGATCGCCGACGATCAACGCGATGTCGCGGCCCCGAATCTCGCGCAGCGCGGGTTCCGGCATCCGCAGGAGGTCTCGGCCCGCGAACAACACTTTGCCGGCGACGATGCGTCCCGGCGGTTCGACCGCGTTGATGATCGATCTGGCCGCCACCGATTTCCCCGAGCCCGTCTCGCCGATCAGGCCGAGCATCTCGCCCCGCCGGAGTTCGAAATCGAGACCGTTGAGCACGCTGGAGACGCCGCGCGACGTAAAGAACTGCGTCTTCACATCGCGCACCCGCAGCAGGACGTCATCCGTCATCTCACGCCCTCCGCGCCGGGTCGAGCAGTTCGGAGAGACTGTCGCCGATAACGGCGAGGCTCCAGACGACGATGCCGATCGCGATGCCGGGAAAGAGCGACACCCACCAGTAGCCGAGGATCATGTTGCGCGCCCCGGAGGACATCATCACGCCCCATTCAGGCGTCGGGCTCTGAACGCCAGCGCCGATGAAACTGAGGCCGGCCGTCAAGAGGATGGCGACGCCCATGCTGACCGACGCCTGGACGAGCGACGAGGAAATGGAGTTCGGCAGCACGTGGCGCAACACGAGGCGCAATTTGGAATTGCCGGAACAGAGCGCGGCCTCGACATATTCTTCCCCTCGCAGCGACAACACCTCGCCTCGAACCAGCCGAACGAAGATCGGCAGGTTCAAAAAGGCCATGACATAGATGATGTTCTCGATCCGATTGCCGGTCACGGCGACCAGCGCCATGGCGGTGATGAAGATCGGAAACGATTGCAGGAACTCCATCAGGCGCATGAAGAGGTCCGGCGCGACCCCCCGGTAATAGCCGACCAACGCGCCAGCGGGAATCCCGATCAGCATGCCGAGGCCCACGCCGGCGACCGCAATCGTGAGATCGATCCGTCCGGCGTAGATGATCCGGGAGAAGACATCGAGCCCGGAGTCGTCGGTACCCATCAGATGCGCTTGAGTCGGCGCTTCCAGCACCGCGAGCGGGTTGGCTTCCTCCGGATCGTAGGGGGCGATCACGGGGGCGAAGATGGTGACGAGCAACTCGATCCCCATGATGGCAAAGGCCGCCAACGCCGCCGGATGCAGGCGGAGGTAGCGCCAGAAGTGGCGCGCTCCGTCAGAGAACGCCTCGCGCCGCCGGCCCAGCGAGATCGGAATTGGATGCGCGGGCGCTGTCGCAGACACGCCGTCGATCCTCCTCAGCATTCCACTCGACGAGCCGCGCGATCGATCCGCACACGTCCGCGCGTTCGCGCCACGCCGCCTACCGGATCGCCAGAGCGCCGTCGCGAATCCGCGCGAGGTACGCCAGCACGTCGTCCGTCGCCAGGACATCGCCCATGCGCGCGTCGATGTCGAACAGATTGGCTTCGTGCGCCGAGGGGGAGCGATCGCCCACCGCCTCGCGCGGCACGACGACGTGGAAGTTGTTGTCGAACCCGGTTTGCGCGGTCGCGCGCACGCAGCCGCTCGTGCTGCAGCCGGTGACGATGAGGGTATCGACGTTGTGGGCGATCAACTGGCTCAACAGCGACGTCCCGAAAAAGGCGGAGGCGCGCTGCTTCGGAATCAGCACCTCGCCCGGCAGCCGGTTCAGCCGCGGATCGAGCGCGGTCCACTCGGAACCGCGCGCGAGCGTCCAGAGATGCGGCGTCTTGCGCGCGACCACGCTCCCAATGTCGCTCCCATCCGGGTCGAACTCCATCGTGGTGAAAAAGATCGGGATCGGGATCGCGCGCGCGACCTCGAGAATGCGGTTGGTCTGGTCGATCACACCGCTCAGGTCGGACCCGAGCGGGGACGCCGGATAGGGCACGGTCCATGCCCGAGCGAGATCGATCACGACGACGGCCGGCCGCTCCCCGCAACCGACCCGGCCCGAAAAGCCGCGCTTGTCGTAGAAATCGTGGAGTTCGGAGTTTTCAAGCCCATGGCGGGCCGTGTTCGCCGTTGTCGTCATCCGCTGACCTCTTTCTCCAATCGCCCGTCCATCGGCGCGCAGATTCGCTGAATTGCCGACGCCCCCTCCGTTCTTGCTGACGGCGCGACGTTTTCGCTCGATCCGGCCGTCCCGGTTGCGCGCCATCGCATCGCCGTCCGCCACGCCTAATACGAAACGCGCGGATCGATGAGCAGGTAGATCAAATCGACCGCCAGGTAGATCAGCAGATTGAAGGCGGCGACGAAGAGCACGAACGCCTGGAGCGGCGCATAGTCCGCCTGCAGCACCGACTGGACCGCGTATTGCCCCATCCCGCCCCAGGCGAAGACGGTTTCGATCAGCACGGCGCCCCCGAGCGCGTAACTGTAGGTGTTGGCAATGACCGTCACGACCGGGGAAAGGGAGTTCCGCAAGGCATAGCGGGCGATCTGGGGCGACGTCATGCCGAGCGCGCGGCAGTGCGCCATGAACCGCGCGTCGAGCACATCCCTGACCGTGGCGTTGGTCATCTTGACGATGGCCCCGGCAGCGACGAACGCCAGCGTGCCGACCGGCATGATCAGTTGCAATGCCGCCGCGCGAAAGGTCGCCCAGTCGCCATTGACGGCGCTGTCGAAGAGGTAGAAGCCGGTGACGTGCGGCGGCGCGACGGCGTTGGCCGGCAATCGGCCCATTGGGGCGGGCAGCAGGTTGAGTTTGAAAAAAAGCACGTAAATGAAGAGCAGCGCGAAGAAAAAGTCGGGAAACGCCCCGCCGAGGAGACCATAGGCGTGCGTCGCCCGGCTCAGGAACGAATGCGGCCGCAGCGCCGAGGCGAGGCCGAGCGGAATGCCGATCAGGGCCGCTAGCAGCAACGACCAGGTGATCAGCTCCAGCGTCGCCGGCGCCCGCACGAGCAGATCCTGGAGTACGGGCTGGCTGGTGTACCAGGATGTGCCGAAATCGCCGTGCAACGAGTTCTGGAGAAAGATGACGTATTGGGTCGTGATCGGCTTGTCGAGGCCGAGCCGCGCCTCGATCCCCGCCAGCGTTTCCGGCGTCGCCAGCGGGCCAGCGATGACGGCGGCCGGGTTTCCCGGAATCAGTCGAATCAGGAAAAACGTGACGAGCGAGATGGCGAGCAACTGCGGGCCGAGCATCAACAACCGTTTGAGGGTGTAGTAGACGACCGTCATCACGTTGTCCGAGCCGAGCGCGGCCCGGGAACGCGGAGCGGGCGATCATCCCGCGTTCCCGGGGCGCAGCCATCGATCGCGCGGGTCCGGCCGCCGCCTATTGGCCGGACTTGGTCATCCACTGCGGTCGGTAAATCTCCGCGGTCAGCCACTGGCTGCCGTGGACGGTCGTCCGCTGCGGGAGAATCCATGCCTGCTCGACGCCGAACACGCGCACCGCGTCATCGACCACGATCCGCTGGGCCTGCGCCAAGAGATCGAGACGCGCCGGATCGAGCGCGTCCTTGAAGGTGAACCCCTTGTCGATCAATGCATCGACCTGGGGATTGCTGTAGTTCATCCAGTTGACGAACGAGCCGGTCCGGGCGAAAAGCGCCAGGCAATAGCCGGGATCCGGCACGATCGCATTGAATTCGGCGGCGATCATCGAGAATTCGTGCTTCCAGATGCGATCCCAGAAGGTCGCCGGCGGAATCTTGACGAGTTCGATGTCAACGCCGATGTCCTTGAACCGCGTCTTCGTCAGGACGGCCAGTTGTTCGGCGATCGTGTTGTCGGTTTCAAAGAAGAGTTGCGATTTGAACCCGTCGCCGAGCCCGGCCTCGGACAAAAGAGACTTCGCGCGTTCGGGATCGTAGTGATAGGGAAAATTGTCGCCGTGATGGCCGGGATAGACGGCCGGCACGAGGCTCACTTGCGGCACGGCGTCGCCGAGGAAGATCGAATCGATGATCTCTTTCTGGTTGATGGCGTAGTTCAACGCCTGCCGCACGCGCTTGTCGGTGAACGGCGCCTTGCTGACGTTGAGGCCGATGTGAATGTCGAGATTGCTGCCCTTCACGCCGGGAAGGGCGACGCCGGACGCCGCGCTCAGCGCTTGCCGGTCACGCGGCGTGAGCCGTTCCGCGATGTCGACCGCGCCTTGCTGCACGAGCGCCACGCGCGAGGCTGATGACGGCACTTCGCGCTGCGTCACGGTCTTCAGTTGCGGCGCCTGCCCGTAGTACCCGTCGAAGGCTTCGAAGACGACCTGATTCCCGGGAGCCCACTGGGTCACCTTGTACGGCCCCGTCCCGGCCGAATTGCTGGAGAGGAATGCGGTCGCCCAAGGGTCCTTGTCGTTCGCGTGCTGCTTGGCCGCGGTCGCGTCGTACCAGCCGATGTCGTTATTGATCCAGATGCGATCGATCAGCGGCTGGGGATTGTCGAGCGTGATCGAAAAGGTCTGATCGTCGATTTTCTTGACGCCGTTTGCCCCGCCGGAAAGATGGAGCATCTTGTCGTAATAGGTGAGGTTGACGCCCTTCAGCGCGTAACTGCGCTGGATGTTCCAGAGGATGTCGTCGGCAGTGAATCGGTTCCCCGCCGGCGTCGTGATGTCCTTGTGGAGTTTGAAGGTGATCGTGCGGCCGTCCGGCGACACGCTGTAGTCTTCCGCCAGATAGGGCTCGATCTTCGTGAAATCTTCCTGGAAGAACCCTGATCCCGGCTCGGTTTCCTTGAGCGCATACTTCAGCAACTTTTCTTCGACCAGCCCGCGCGCCCAGTGTCCTTCCTGGCTGATCGCAAAGTCATGATCGAGCGAAGGCGCCGTGTTGCGCGCGGCGACGAGCAGGCTGTCCGACGATTGGGCGCGGGCCGGAGCCGCGGCCGCGCCGCGCGCCGGCGCCTTGCCGGAGAGCGCCGATCCGGCTGAGGCCGCCAGGCCGAGCCCGGCGGCCGTGCGCAACAACGTCCGGCGATTGACAGGATGCTTGGCGAACGGCGATCGACCGACCATCGAACCACCTCCTGCGCGCGCTTCGCGGACCCGACTGTTTTTGTGATCCTCATCACTGATGATCAGGAGTCTAGAGGGGAACGTGACGGCTGTCAATAGGATTCCTGACGTCAGGTGCGGGTCAAAGTTT
>JAICJJ010000601.1 GCA_025928535.1 Thermomicrobiales bacterium | reverse complement strand
TCCTTCGATCCCGATCGACTCGACGGCAAAGCGGCACGCGGTGTCAACCCGCCGAAGTCGAACTGGGCGCTGCCGATCGAATCGCCTCCGTATCTCGCCTTCGCCGTGACCGGCGGAATCACGTTCACGTTCGGCGGCCTCAAGACTGACAGCGCCGCACGGGTGATCGACACGCGCGACCGCACGATCCCCGGTCTGTATGCCGCGGGAGAGCCACAGGGGGAATTCTTCTACTCCAATTATCCAGGCGCGACTTCAGTCTTGCGGGGCTGTGTCTTTGGCCGGATTGCGGGACGCCACGCGGCGGAACAGGCGTTCCTGGCGGCCGATGCGTTGTCAGCCGATTGAGCGACGCGAACGCGCGAACGCAGAAGGGAATCACATGCTCGAGCAGGAGTTGGCAACGACCGGCGGCTGGATCGGCCGCGACCTGAAGCGGAGCGAAGACCCGCGGCTGATCACCGGCCAGGGCTGCTACCTCGACGATCTGCGCCTCCCCGATACGGTCGACGTGGCGCTGGTCCGCAGCATCTATCCCCACGCCCGCATTCGGTCGGTCGACGCCACAGCCGCGCGGGGCATGCCGGGCGTGCTGGGCGTGTTCACCGCTGCCGATCTGGACGGGGTCGGCGGCGTGCCGGTCGCCGGCAACCTCAAGATTCCCGACCATCCCCCCTTGGCGTCCGATCGCGTCCGCTTCGTCGGCGATCCGATCGTCGCGGTGGTCGCCGAAACGCGGACGCAGGCCGCCGATGCGCTCGACGCGATCGCGGTCGACTACGAGCCGCTGCCGGCGGTCGTCGACGCGCGGGCGGCGCTGGCGGCGGATGCGCCGTTGGTCCACGACGAATTCGACAGCAACGTCAGCCTGACGGCGGCCTTTGCCACCGACGGCGTCGACGCCGCCTTCGCCGCCGCCGACCACCGGCTGCCGGTCCATGTCGGTCACAGCCGCGTCGCCGCGTTGCCGCTCGAACCGCGCGGCGGCATCGGACTTTACGATCGGGAAAGCGGGCAATACACCCTCTGGCTGAGCACCCAGGCGGCGTGGACGGAACGGACCGATCTGGCGCAAGCGCTCGGCGTGCCGGAAGAGCAGATCCGCGTCATCACGCCGGACGTGGGCGGCGCGTTCGGAGCGAAGATGACCGCCTACCGCGAAGACATCTTGCTCTTGGCCCTGGCCAGGATCGTCGGTCGCCCCGTCCGCTGGCTCGCCACCCGCAGCGAAGACCTGCAAGCCTCGATGCACGGCCGCGAAGCCTACACCGACGGCGAGGTCGCCTTCGACGCCGACGGCACGATTCGCGCCTTGCGGCTGCGCACCGTCGCCAATTTCGGCGCCTATCTGATGAAGTACACCGCCGGCTCAGCGCAGCGCATGCTCTCCTTCGTCACCGGCGCCTACACGATCGACCAGCTGCAGTCCGAAGTGGTCGGCGTCTTCACCAACACGGGGCCGATGGGGCCGTACCGGGGCGCGGGGCGGCCGGAGGCGGCCTATTTCATCGAGCGGGTGATGAGCGACGTCGCCCACGCGCTCGGCATGGACCAAGCCGAGATTCGCCGCCGCAATTTCATTCCGCCCGACGCCTTTCCGTATGCCAACGCCGCCGGCAAGGTCTACGACAGCGGCCAATACGAGCGGGCGCTCGACCGCGCCCTCGAAATCGTCGACATCGCGACGACGCGCCGGGCGATCGACGAGCGGCGGGCTCACGGCGAAGTCGCCTTCGACGGCGACGGCACGATTCGCGCCTTGCGGCTGCGCACCGTCGCCAATTTCGGCGCCTACCTGATGAAATACACCGCCGGCTCGGCGCAGCGCATGCTCGCCTTTGTCACCGGCGCCTACACGATCGACCAGCTGCAGTCCGAAGTGGTCGGCGTCTTCACCAACACCGGGCC
>JAICJJ010000431.1 GCA_025928535.1 Thermomicrobiales bacterium | reverse complement strand
TGCCGCCGTTGGCGCTCAGCCCGATGCTGGTGTTGTTGCTGACCGTGCCGCCGCTGATCGTGACCCCGCACGCATTGTTGTTCGCGGCGGACGCGACCGGCGACACCAGCAGGCTGCCGCCGACGAGCGAGGCCGTGATTCCGAGAGCCGAAGCCGCGCGCGCGACTTTCATGTTGCTGCTACCCTCCCCGTACGCTTCGTACGCGCCGCTCGTCGCGAGCGGCGTCAACCCCCATCAGCGCGGGACCTGGCGCCCACGTCGTCGAAACGCCATGAGACGGACCTGCGTCTTGCCGGCTCCGGCGACGGGCCGACGATCCCGCCCACCATCCTTGCAACGCGCATCTCCGCCCCGCCGTTTCGCGCTCGCGGCAACCCGGCGCCGCGTGTCTGATGAACCACAGGCGCCAACCGCACTCTATCAGGAGAATTCGCGCATCGTCAAAACACCGATCATGGCCGTACAGCCAATATTCAATGCTTTGACATCTGGCACGATCCACCTACGATCTTCAACGAAGAAATGGCAAACGCCGGACGGATTCATTCTTGGATGCTCCGCGCCGCGAGGTCTGGCTTCACGTAACATCGCGATGATCGTGACTCCCCGCGTGGCGAGCGCATTCGGCGCTTCGCCGCCAACCCGCGAACCGGGGCTTGACAGGAAGGCGGTGGACGGATAGAGTGTACGTACAGTCCCGAGGGGCCGGCGATGCCAAGGCTCCCCACCGGAAACGGGTCGCGGACGACGTTTGATTGCGGGGATCGGCGTCGATTCGTCCGTTGCGGGACAGATCAAACGACCCGGGGCCGTTGCGGGGCGAGCCTCGGGGACGCGGTCTGTCAGGGGAGACAGGAAGCGTCAGGTTCGTCGGGGCTGTCCATTTGTCGGCGTGCCGCCGCTCCCCTGTGCGATAGTTCGGTCATCCGCTTCGATCGCGGCCCGCGCCCCGGCGGGGCGCCGCCGCGGCATGTCCGGGAGGAACGGCAGGGATGGCCGAGGAGTTCACGATCGTTGTCACGTCCGACCGCTACGGCAATGAAACGGCCGGCCTCGAACTCGAACAGGAGATGATCGACCAGGTCGCCGACATTCCGGTCCGCCTCGTCAGCCGCGCCGCCGTCAGCGAAGACGATCTGATCGCCTCGGGCGCCGACGCCGACGCGCTCCTCGTCAGCACCCGCGAAGCGATTACCCGGCGGGTGCTGGAACATCTGCCGCGGACGAAGGTGATCAGCCGCTACGGGGTCGGCCTCGATAACGTCGATCTCGACGCCGCCGCCGATCAGGGCATCGTCGTGACCCACTATCCCGGCTATTGCACGAGCGAAGTGGCCGATCACGCGCTGGCGTTGATCCTGGCGCTCAACCGGCGCATCGTCGAGCAAGACCGGAGTCTGCGCGAAGGAGCCTGGGTGCAGCACGGCCCGGCCACGCGGACGATCTTGCGGGGGCCGATTCAGCCGTTGCGCGAGCAGACGCTCGGCATCGTCGGCTTCGGCCGGATCGGCAAGGCGGTCGCCGAGCGGGCGCGGCCGTTCGGCCTGACGATGCTGGCGGCCGATCCCTATCTCGAACCGGAGGCCATCGCCGCCCACGGCGTCGAGCCGGTCGGCTTGCCCGAATTGCTGGCGCGGTCCGACATCGTCACCCTGCATTGCCCGCTGACGCCGGAGACGCGCGGCATCATCGGCGCGGGCGAACTGGCGCGGATGAAGCCGACCGCCGTCCTCGTCAACACCGCCCGCGGTCCGCTGATCGACCTGGCCGCGCTCGCCGCCGCCCTGGAGCGGGGGGCTATTGCGGGCGCCGCGCTCGACGTCGTCGATCCCGAACCGCTGCCGGCCGATTCGCCCTTCTACCAGATGCCGAACGTCATCCTGACGCCGCACTCGGCCTACTATTCCGAGCGGTCGGTCGATGTCGTCCGGCGGGAGACGCTGAACGCGGCGCTGGCGGTGCTGCGCGGCAAGCGCCCCGGCACGGTCGCCAATCCGGCGGTGCTGGAGCGCGTGCGCCTGGCGTAGGGAGCGGCCGGGGCTCGATGTTTCGTCTGCGACGCTCCCATGCGTCCCGCCCGGCCGCGGCGCCGCCCGATGCGGCGCTCGACGCGCTCGAGCCGCCCGAACCGGCGGTCGCGCGCGGCGACGAGCCGCTGGTGCAGGCCGCCCGCGCGGGCGATCTGGATGCGTTCAACTTGCTGGTGCTGCGGCACGAGCGGCCGGTCTTCAACGTCTGTCTGCGCATCCTGCGCGATGTGCAGGCCGCCGAAGACGCGACGCAAGACACCTTCGTCCGCGCCTGGGCGAGCCTCGATTCGTTTCGGGGCGAGGCGGTGCGGCCCTGGCTGTTCCGGATCGCGACGAACCGGAGTTACGACCTGCTGCGCGTCCGCAATCGGCGCGCCGCCTCGTCGCTCGAAGCCGAGCCGTTCGAGATCGAACCGATCTGGACGAGCGGCGGCCAGCCGGACGAAGCGCCCGACGCCCGCGCCTTGCGCGGCGAATTGAGCATCCACCTCGAGCGGGCCATCGCCGCGCTGCCGGAAGACCAGCGGACCGTCGTCATCCTCGCCGACGTGCAGGGGCTCGACTACGCCGAGGTCGCCGCCGCCACCGGCTCGGCCCTCGGCACCGTCAAATCGCGCCTCAGCCGGGCCCGGGGCCGGCTGCGTCAGATGCTGCGCGACGATCCGAACGCGGCGGAACTTTTCGAACGCTATACCCGTCTCAACACCATGACGACCACGCCCACGGCCGCCGACCCGGCGCCGGCCGCAACGGACCAAACCGATGCCGATTGACGATCGTGACCTGACCGCCTCCGATTCCTTCGATGGCGGCGACGCCCGCGCCGGGATGCGCCACCTCGATCTCGACGCGTTGTCCGCCTGGATCGACGACACGCTCGACCCCGCCGAACGCGCGGCGGTCGCGGCTCATCTCGCCGCCTGCCCCGTCTGCCGGGCCGACCGCGACGAATTGCGGACGACCGTGCTGTTGCTGCATGCGCTGCCCCAGTTCGCGCCGCGTCGGTCGTTCCAGCTTGGGCCGGAACATGCCGGCCGGCGTGACGCCGGCGATTGGTTCGACCATCTCGCCGCGTTCCTGCCCGCCTTGCGGGCGGCGACGGTGGCGACGGCGGCATTGCTGGTGCTGGCGACGCTTGGCGGCATCGTCTCCAACCGGCAAGCGGCGTCGTTCGCGATGCCGACCGTGGTCGCGACGGCGGTCGCCGCGCCAGCGGCGGCGATGGCGCCGGCGCCGGCGATGAAAGCGCCGCCGGCGGTGGAAGCGTTCGG
>JAICJJ010000420.1 GCA_025928535.1 Thermomicrobiales bacterium | reverse complement strand
GGCCCGTCGGGTTGGGTGCGCCACACCGGGGACAACTGACTCCGTTACCTCGGCCTGCGGCGTTGGGGGCAGGTCTTGCGGTGCCCCTACCAGCGACCGGGCCGCAACAACTTGACGCGCACCCGGAAGTTCTCTCATCTTGACAAGAACATATGTTCGATTTACCGTCAATACGGCCCGGAGCGCCGAAGCGCCGCCGCAAGGGACCGCCGTCGCCGGATCGATCCGGATCGTTCGAGAGGCCCCGCCCATGGTCGCTTCGCCGCCATCGTCCGCCGATGCCGCCGCCGCCGTCGTGCGCGCCGTCGCCTACCGCCGCCGGCTCGCCCGCGCCGATCCCGCCCATCTCCACCTCACCGACGCCGCGATCGAGGAACGGATCGTCGGATTGACCGCACACGCCCGTCCGTTGCGCGACGGCTGGTGGCTAACTGGCCGGGTGCTGGACGGCGTGGCCGACGCCGAATTTCTCGTCTGGCTCGAACCCGCTTCGGGCCGGGTGCGCGCCGCTCGGCGGCGCCCCCTGCCGGAAGCCACGCCGCCCCGGCCACGCCCGGATGGCCGCTACTACGACGGAACCCGACGCCGGTGGGTCGAGCCGGACTTCGACATTGGACGAGCGGATGAACCGGTCGTCCAGCCGCATGAATCCGATTCGCCGGGTCCGGCGTAGATCAAGACAGAACGGCGACGGCCCCCAACCGACGCCTTTCTGGAAGAACTCAAGAGCGCGCACGGCGCTCGACAAAACAACCCCACCCTCCCCTTCCCGCACGCGCCCGGCCGCAAGGCCGGGTTCGTGTTTGTGTCGATCCTCGCTCACATGAGATGAAGCATCGCGGCCTGCCGATTGTCGGGCAGCGCGTCAACCCGGCGACGCGATCGGTCGGGCGCCGCCCGTTTGGACCGGACGGCGCCCTTCGCGATTCCGTCGGACGTGAATGATCGCGATGCCGATTCCTAGCCGAACCGACTCGTCACCACGACGTCTTCGATCGGCGGCTGGACGTTTTCGGCGAGGCCGGCCGCCGGTTGTCCGGCGCCTTGGCCAGACATCGATTGCATCACCGCGGCGACCACGCCGCCGATGATGTTCACCAGATCGGACTGACTGAGCGCGCTCGACTGGAGCGCGGCCGCCGGCGCCGCGGCCGGCGTCAATCGCGGCGCCGACCACGCCGGCGCAATCGCGCCGAGCGGCAGCGCCGCCTGCGGCTGGAGCGTCACCGCCGCCACGCTCGCCAGGCCGGCTCCGACGCGCGGCGCCGTGGCGGTCGGATCGCCCAGCGCGAGCGGCCGCGACCCCTGCATGAGCAATTGGAACAATCGATCGACCCGCGCCGCATTGCGCGATTTGTACGGGCCCTGAAAATCGGGATGGTGCGCGAGCACCAGCGCGGCGAGGCCGGTCACGAACGGCGCCGCCATCGACGTGCCGTCGAGCGCGGCGTAGTCATTCGGCGGAAACGACGAAACCACGGCCACGCCGGGCGCGCAAATCCGCACTTCCGGCCCGAAACAGGAAAACGTCGGTGAAAAATAGCCGTCCGACGAGAAGCCGAGGCCATTGCCCACGACCGGATCGTTGACATGCCAACTTCCGTCCGGGAACGTTCCCCGCTGACCGATCGCCGCGACCGTCATCACCTGGCCCGACGAGCCGGGAAACATGACCGGACCGGACGAATTGCCGGCCGCGACGATGCAGGCGACGCCCTGCTGTTTCGCGAGCAGGAGCCGCTGTTCGACCAGATCGGACGTCTCGGCGGTGCCGAGGCTCAGATTGACGACATCGACCTGATCCTGGACGCAGTGATCCAGCGCGTTCACCAGATCGCTGAAGCGCCCGCCCGGAAAGATCTTGTAGGCGCGCAACTTGACCCCGGGGGCGATGCCGCGAATGCCCGCGCCGTTCGCCAGCCCGGCGATGATCCCCGCGACATGCGTGCCATGTCCTTCCTCGTCCTGATTCCAGGCGTTGGGATCCTGATCGACGACGGAAACGCCGCCTTCGACCTGGCCGGCCAGGTCCTGATGATCGCCCGCGATGCCGGAATCGATCACGCCCACCTTCACGCCCTGGCCTTGCATCGCGACCGGAAGTTGATCCAGCCCCATCGCCGCCAGCCCCCAGCCGGTCAGTTCATGTTGTGGAAACTCCGGGAATTCCGCCGTCAGCGGCAAGAGCTGCACGATGTTGTTCCGCGCCGGATCGAGCAACGGCGAGCGAATCCACGTCATCCAGTAGTCCGAGCGCGGACTGGCGACCAGGCCGATGATCGTGTCGGGCGTTTCCGCGCCGAGCGCGACCTGAACCTTGCCATCCGCGCCAGTCACGCCGACGCCGTTGCCCTGGCTGCCGAAAATCGTCACCGACACCCCTTCGACCGGCACGCCGCCATTGCCGACGATCGTCAGCGAGACGGCGAAGCGGCCGGACGCGGACGGACTGAAGCCGATGCTCGGAGAAGCCGAAGCGGGGCTGAGCGCGCCGACCGGCCCGTGTTGCAGCACGGCGTCGTGTTCGATGTGCGCCCGATGGCCGAATTGCTGTTGCAACGACGCGGCGCGGTCATGATCCATGCGCACGACTTCGATGTCCGAGGCGCCGCCCATCACATCCATGCTGAGCCGGCTGACGACGCCTTCCAGACGCAGCGTTTTCACATGATCGACCGTCGGGTCGCTGTCGAGCGCGTCTTTCAGACTCCGCGGATCGAGCGGCGCCGCCATCGGCGCGAGCAGGCCAGCGGGCCGCGCCGCCACCAGATATTGCCCTTTGCGCGCACCGACGGTTTGCGTTTGCAGGTCGGCGACCGCCGCAGCCGGCGCGGCGGGTTGGGCAGCCGCGGGCGCGACTGATCCGCTTTCCGGGGCCGGTTCTTGCGCCGGAGCCGCCTCCGGCGATGGGGCCGCGGCACGCGCTGGTCGTTTCGCCTCTCCCGGCGATTTGTCGGCTGTCACGGCGATCACCTCCTGCCGCCCGACTCCGCATGCCGGAGCGAGCACGTTCGCTTGCAGGTCGAACGACGCCCGGGCCTGTCCCGGGCTCATCGGCCGAAAGGGCTCAAATCGGCGTTGATTTCGAACTTCAGACCCGGAAACTGCGCCGAAAATTGCTGCCGCAATTGATCGACTTGATCGGCCGGCAACCCGGGCTGCAACTCCACAGCGACAAGACTGATCGAGCCATCGACGCCCACCTGCGGTGTCGCCGATGCCACCCGGGAATCAGCCGCGAGTCGGTCGGCGACGGCGCGCAGATCGAGCGATGGCGGGCCGAACGCCATCAACTCAGATGACGCCGGGTCATGCGAATGGGTCGAATCGGACATCTTCGGACTCCAGCCGGAGCGCGGATGCGCTGTTCGGTGTCGCCGGATCGTCCGGGTCGAACGGCGATCCGGCGCGGGAGCGAGTCG
>JAICJJ010000617.1 GCA_025928535.1 Thermomicrobiales bacterium | reverse complement strand
TCGCTGAAAACGCCGAACGACTTCAACTACGTCGAATTTTCCGACCGGCCGCCGTTCAACAACGTCGATTTCCGCAAGGCGATCGCCTACGCGATCGACCGCGACGCGATCATCCAGTTGTCGTATCTCGGCAACGCCACCGCCGACCAATGCCCGCTGCCCGTCGGCAACGCCGCCTACGACGCCAAACTGTGCGCCGAGCACGGCTACACGTTCGACCTCGACAAGGCGAAGCAATCGCTGGCCGCCGCCGGCCTGAAAGACACGAACGGCGACGGCTTCGTCGAGTTCGACGGCAAACCGCTGACCGTCACGCTCTGGAATTATTCCGGCTTCCCCGAACGGCAAAAAGCGGCCGAAATCATGCAAGCCGATTTCAACAAGATCGGCCTCAAGACCGAATTGCAATCGGTCGATTTCGGCGCCTTGCAGCCGAAGATGGAAAGCGGCGAAACCGGCATGGACTACATGCGCTGGACGCTGGTCGACCAGTCGATCCTCTCGTCGCTCTTCAAGTCGCCCGGCTGGACGAAGCAGACGAGCGATCCGGCGCTGGACAAATTGCTCGACACGGCGGACACGACGGTCGATCCGGAAAAACGGCTGGAGGCCTCGCACGCGGCGATGGCCTACGTCCTCGACCACGCCATCGTCGCTCCGATCGCCAGCGACTGGATCATCGTCGCGGTCCACGACAACGTCAAAAACTATCACTGGGACGCGTTGAACAACGCGCGGCTGAATGACGTCTGGCTCGCCAAGTCGTAGCGGCGGACGCCGACTCATCGTCATGCCGAGCGTGTCGAGGCATCTCGTGGTCTTGTATCGAACGAACGACGAGATCCCTCGACTTCGCTCGGGATGACGATGAGGAGTTGGCGCCGGATGACGGTAGGGCGCCGCGCCGCGCGCAATGCGTTGATGCGCGCTCGTCAAGCCGGGCCGGCCGTGTGCAACCGGCCCGGCGTTCCGAACCGGCAGGTGATGCGTTGACTGCCTACGTGCTGCGCCGGCTGCTGCTGACGATTCCGGTGTTGCTGGCGATCGTGACACTCGTCTTCGCGATTCGGCCGCTGGTGCCGGGCGATCCGGTCCAGATCATGTTTTTCGGACAATCGGCCAATCCCGAAGTGGTCGCCAACATTCGCAAGCAACTCGGGCTGGACAAGTCGATCCCCGAGCAATATCTGCTCTACATCGGCAACGTGCTGCACGGCGACCTCGGCACGAGCATCACCACCCGCCGGCCGGTGATGGAAGAAATCGCCAGCCGCTATCCAGCGACGCTCGAACTGGCGGTCGGCGCCTTTCTCGTCTCGGTCGTCGTCGGGCTCGCCTCCGGCATCGTCGCCGCCTTGCACAAAGACAGCCCGATCGACACGCTGGCGATGGTCGTGGCGACGGCCGGCATTTCGATGCCGGCGTTTTGGTTCGGGTTGCTGGCGATCTATTTCTTTTCGGTCCGCCTCGGCTGGTTCGCGGTCATTCCGGACGGTTCGTTCAAATCGCTGATCTTGCCGGCGACCACGCTCGGGTTGATCGCTTCGTCGATCGTCGCCCGCCTCGTCCGCTCGGCGATGCTGGAGGTGTTGAGCCAGGAATACGTGCAAACGGCGCGGGCGAAAGGACTGACCGAGCGGCGCGTCGTCATCCAGCACGCGCTGCGCAACGCCGCGATTCCGGTGGTGACGATCGCCGGGTTGCAATTCGGCGGCTTGC
>JAICJJ010000545.1 GCA_025928535.1 Thermomicrobiales bacterium | reverse complement strand
CTACACGACCGCCAGCCATCCGCGCTATGTCGCCGGCTCGATCGGGCCGACAGGCTTGTTGCCGGCGTCGGAAGACCCGCTTCTCGGCAACGCCCGCTTCGCGGAAGTCGTCGATCTGTTCGTCGATCAGGTGCGGGGGCTGGTCGACGGCGGCGCTGACGTGTTGCTGATCGAGACGACGCAAGACCTGCTCGAATTGAAGGCGGCCGTCCACGCGATCATGCGGGCGCGGGCCGACGGCGGGCGCGTCGTGCCGATTCAGGCGCAGGTGACGCTCGACACGAGCGGCCGGATGCTGCTCGGGACCGACATCGCCGCCGCGCTAGCCGTGCTGGAAGCGTTGCCGGTCGATATCGTCGGCCTCAATTGCTCGACCGGCCCGGAGCAGATGCGGGAACCGGCGCGCTATCTCGGAACGTGGTCGACCAAACCGGTCTCGATCATCCCGAACGCCGGCTTGCCGCTCAACGTCAACGGGCAGGCGGTCTATCCGCTCGAACCGGACGCGATGGCGCATGCGCTGCGCGAGATGGTCGACGATTTCGGCGTCGGCATCGTCGGCGGCTGCTGCGGCACGACGCCGGAGCATCTGGCGGCGCTAGTGCGGGCCATCGGGCGGCGGCCGGCGCCGGCGCGGCCGGCCACGCCGCTGCCGATGGTCGCCAGCATGGTGCGGGGCGTCGATTTGCGGCAAGACCCCGCGCCGCTGATCGTCGGCGAGCGGGTGAACACCCTCGGCTCGCGCAAGGTCAAGCGGTTCGCCCTGGCCGACGACTTCGACGGCATGGTCGAGGTGGCGCGCGGGCAGGTCGACGACGGCGCGCACGCGCTCGATGTCTGCGTCGCGATGACCGAGCGGACGGACGAAGCCGAGACGCTGCGGAAACTGGTCAAGAAACTGGCGCTCAACGTCGAAGCGCCGCTCGTTCTCGATTCGACCGAGCCGGACGTGCTGCGGGCGGCGCTGGAGCAATATCCGGGGCGGGCGATCGTCAACTCGGTCAACATGGAAAACGGCCGCGCCCGGATCGAAGCGGTGCTGCCGACCGCGCTGGCGCACGGCGCGGCGGTCGTCGCGATGACGATCGACCAGGAGGGGATGGCCAAGACCGCCGAGCGCAAGGTCGCGGTCGCGAAAGCGATTCACGACATCGTCGTCGGCGAATATGGCCTGGCGCCGGAAGCGTTGATCTTCGATCCGCTCACCTTTCCCCTTTCGACCGGCGAAGAAGAATTCGTCCGCTCGGCGGTCGAGACGATCGACGGCATCCGGGCGATCGAAGCGGCGTTGCCGGGCGTGATGACCATTCTCGGCATCTCGAACGTTTCGTTCGGCCTCAATCCGGTCGCCCGGAAGATCGTCAACGCCGTGTTCCTCTACCACGCCGTCCAGGCGGGGCTCGATCTGGCGATCGTTCACCCGTCGCATGTCGTGCCCTTCGCCGAAATCCCGGCGGACGAACGGGAATTGGCCGAAGACCTCGTCCTGGCGCGCCGGCCCGACGCCTTGCCGCGCCTGATCGAGCATTTCGAAGGACGGGAAGAATCGGCCGAGCAGGGCGGCCCCGACCCGATGGCCGACCTCGACGTCGAAGCCCGGCTCCATTACCGGATCGTCCACCGCAAGAAAGAAGGGATCGAAGCCGACATCGACGAAGCGGTCGCCGCGCGCGATCCGGTCGAGGTGCTGAACGAGGTGCTGCTGCCGGCGATGAAGGAAGTCGGCGACAAGTTCGGCGCGGGCGAATTGATCTTGCCGTTTGTTCTGCAATCGGCCGAGGCGATGAAGCGGGCGGTGGCGCGGCTCGAAACCTATCTCGAAAAGCAGGAAGGCGTCACCAAGGGCCGGGTCGTGCTCGCCACCGTCTTCGGCGACGTCCACGACATTGGCAAGAATCTCGTCAACACGATCCTGTCGAACAACGGCTACACCGTCTACGACCTCGGCAAGCAGGTGCCGGTCAACCGGATCATCGAAAAGGCGGTCGAAGTCGAGGCGACGGCGATCGGCCTGTCGGCGCTGCTTGTTTCGACCTCGAAGCAGATGCCGCTCTGCGTCAAGGAATTGCATCGGGCCGGGCTCGATTTTCCGGTCATCATCGGCGGGGCGGCGATCAATCGTTCCTACGCCCAGCGCACCCTCTTCGTCGACGAGGAAACGCCGTACGAGCCGGGCGTCTTCTACGCCAAGGACGCGTTCGAAGGGTTGTCGTTGATGGACCGGATCATCGACGGCGGCGCGCGCGAGCGGCTCGTGCGCGACACGGTCGAACTGGCGCGCAACGCGCTGGCGCGACCGGGCCGGGAAGCGTTCAGCGTGCCGGACGAAGCGGCGGCGACGGAACGCTCGGCGACGCCGCTGGTCGAGCCGCCGACGCCGCCGTTCTGGGGCGTGCGGGAAATG
>JAICJJ010000296.1 GCA_025928535.1 Thermomicrobiales bacterium | reverse complement strand
GAGATTCATCAGATCGATGGCCGCGGGGTGCTGGCGGAATCGCGAGACGGACGGTCGTTGCCGGCGCTCGGCCGGCTCGCGTTCGACGCGGACGGATTCATGGACCTCGGTCCGGGACCATATCTCGTCGTGTTCAACGAAATCGTCGATTTGCCGACGACGATCATGGCGCTGGGCCGGCCCCGCTCGAGCCTTTGCCGGAGCGGCGTGACGGTGCATACCGCCGTCTGGGACGCCGGCTATCATGGACGGTCGACAGCGCTGCTGAGCGTACTCAATCCGAACGGGTTTCGGGTGCAGCGGAACGCTCGCCTCGTCCAACTCGTCTTCGCGACGCTGACTCGACCGGCGGCGGCTGGCTACGCCGGGCGATATCAGGGTGAAAACCTCGACCGGGCGTGATCGAAACGCAGTCGGAGCAACCGTCGATCAGCGCCGAAGCGATCGGTCCCGCGCGTAGGTCGGCCGTTCGGGGGGCACGCCGGGCACCGGGATCTGCGACTTGGTCCGCACCCGGGTCGCCGTCACGTTGCATTCTTCGACCGGGCAAAAGTAGATGAATGTGTATTCCTCTTCCGTCTGATCGGCGAAGCGGGCCGGACGGCCGATCACGCCGCGCAGCCGCATCTGGACGTGATGGACCGTGCATTCCGGGATTTCCGGCTCGCGCAGGTCGCGGCGCGTGATCCGGGCGAGGAGTGACGGCACCTGAGCATCTCCCTTCGGGAAAACGATCGATCGCCTGTTGACAGCCTACCAGAGCCGGGTGGGGGTCGGCGTGATCACTTCGGGCGGTCCGGCCGGGGCGACGATGATTTCCTGCTCGATCGAGGCGCCCGCCCAACCCGGAACATGCACGCCCGGTTCCACGCAGAGCGTCATCCCCGGTTCGAGCCGATCCGGCGCGTCCGGCAGGAGATAGGGGGCTTCGACCGTTTCCAGGCCGATGCCATGCCCGATCATGCCGCCGAGATGCTCGCCGAAGCCGCGCTCGCGCAATGTCTCGTGCGCGGCGGCGACGATGTCGGCGACCCGGCTGCCGGGCGTGCAGAGGGCGACGGCGCGGGCGGTCGCGACATCGACCGCATCGAGCAACTCCTCGGCGCGGGCGTCCGGAGCGCCTTTGACGGTCGTGCGATTGACGTCGAAGCCATACCCGCCGTAAGCGCCGATCGCGTCCATCGCGACCACGTCGCCGGGTTCGATCGTCCGATCCATCGCTTGCGGCCAGCGGGAGCCAGCGGCCGACCACGGACCGGAGTGGACGCGAAAGTAGCGGACGAAATCGGCCCCCGCTTGCATCGCGGCGGCGATGCCGGCCGCGCAGACGTCGCGTTCGGTGACGCCTGGTTGCGCGATGCGATCGAGCGCGGCGCGCAATCCAGCGTCGGCGCATCGAGCCGCGTGCCGCAAGAGGTCCTGCTCGGCAGGGCTCTTGATCCGCCGCAAGGGCTCGACGATCGAATCATCCGGGACGAGGTCGAGCGCCGGCAGTTCGTCGCGAAAGGAGCGGGCGAACGCCGCCGGCAAGATGTCTTCGCCGGCTAGGGCGACGCGTTTGCGGTCCAGTCCTGTTTCGCGTAGCGTGGCGACGACGGCCGCGCCGAGATCGGCAGCGGCGACGGTCCGTTCGATCGGGACGAGATCGCGGCGATAGCCGCGCGGATCGGTGATCAGGATCGGCTCGCCCTCGACCGGCAAGACCAGGAACGCGTGCCCCATGCCCCGCATGTGGGCGGAAAAGACGGTGGTCGGAAACGGCGGAAAATGGTTTGTCAGGTAGGCGAGATCGCCCGGCCGGTCGTAAAACGCGCGGCCGACGACGAGCAGCGCGTCGTAGCCCGCGGCGGCGGTCGCCTGCCGCGCCCGGCGCTGCCGGTCCAGAATTTCATTCGGCTCGATCGTCGATCCGGCCACCGTTCACCGCTCCCTGCCCGACCGCGCCACGGCAACGGCCGGCAGGTAGTATACGGGACCAGGTCGGGTGATCGCGCCGGGAGGCGAGCCGGCAAGGATGGTCCATGCTCGATGCGATCGTGGAACGAATGCGACAAGATTTCGGGGACAATTGGGGCAAGGATCGGGCGCTCGATCTGCAATTCGCCGAGCAGATGGCCGATGCGCTGGAAGACACGCCGGGAATTCATCTCGCCGGCATGCCGGAACGCGACGGCGATCGGCTGGTCTTTCGCTGCTGGGTCGATGAGCCGCTGCCCGACCTGATCGGCGCCGACCAACTCGCGCTCGGCGTGCTGGCGATGGTCTGCGGCGAATTGCTGTTTACCGAGCGGCGGTTCGAGGCGACCCAACTCGTTTACGATTTCGCGACCGGTTCGGCCGACGACGGCCATATCGGCGCGCTCGTCTTCGCCGGGCCGCATGCGGCCGAATTCATCGAGCGATTTCGGCAGCGCGTTTCCGGCGCGACGAATTATCAGGCATGATCGGCACGCGCGATGCGCGCGGGATCGGGAACGCGCGGTCCCGGGGTTGTGGAATCTGGGGAGGAACGATGCCAGTCGTCACCATGGAAGGGATCGGCGAAACGACATGCCACGAGGGCAAGCGCCTGGTGCTGGCGATCGAAGATTCGGGAGTCGATATTCTGCATCGTTGCGGCGGGAACGCGCGTTGCACGACCTGCCGGGTCGAAGTCGTGGATGGCGAGCCCGGGCCGATGACCGACGCCGAGCAGGAGCGGCTGGCGCGTGTTCAGAACCGTCCCGACGATCTCCGGCTCTCGTGCCAGATTCAGGTGCGCGACGATCTGACCGTTCGCGTCTTGCGCCGCCTTCGCGACAATCCCGACATGAGCGATCCCGGGCCGCGGCCGATCGACTGGCCGGCCGACCATCCCTTGCCGCCGGAGTGAGCGCCGGCTGTTCGTCGTCAACCGACCAAGGACGTCGTAACGCCGATGCCGGCTACGGCGTCGTGGCGTCGCATTCGCCACCGGCTTGCCAGAGGAGCATGGCCGTCGCCAGCGGCAAGTCGGCGGTCTTGGCGCCGGGGTGCGGCAAGTCGCGAACGTAGGGGCGCAAGTCGTCGAAGAAGCGTTCGACTTCGGGATCGGCGAGGAAGCGCGCGAAGTTGGCCTGGAAATCGCCGTCGGCGGCCGTCAGCGCGAGGGCATACGTTCCACTGCCGATGAACGCGACGATGCGTTCGATGCCGATCCCCCGTTGCAACGCCGCGAGGGGAAATTGGTCATGCGCCTGGCGGACGAGATGCTCTTTCCCCAGCTCCATCGGACAAACGAGCAAAACGGTTTGCATGGCGCTCCCTCGCATGTATCGCGTTCGCGCCGCGAAATCTGATCGCCGCCGCCTGCCGGGGCAATCGGCATGCCACGGTCCGAGGCGATTTTGACGCGCTTCACGCCAAGCGCCTACACTTGCCGCGGTCGTGCTAGATGGGGAGCTGGCGGTGCCCTGAACCCGCAACCCGCCTCAGCGGGATCGAATTCCCTCTCGAGGGCCAGCTCTGTGGGACTGGCGGCGGCACGCGGCGTTGATGGAAAGGTCCCCTTCGGCGAGGAACGGTGAACCCGGTCAGGACCGGAAGGTAGCAGCCGTAAGCCGCCCTCCTCGGGTGAAGGGGGATGCCTGCCCGGAGTTGGCGACCGTCGAAAAGCCGGAGGGCGCGGCTCGACAGAGGGTGCACGGCCTTCACGCGAACGCCCCGTTCGGAAACGAGCGGGGCGTTGTGCTGCCCGCCGGGCGACCCGGCGGCCGGCGAGCGTGCGATCATGCCGATCTTGAGCGGCGCGGCGGCCAGCGGCGGCCGAACGTTCCGTTCGATGATCGATCGCCGCCGATTCCGTCCGCAGCGATCGGCCGGACGAAAGGCGAGCGGTGATTCGGGGTTACGCCGAGCAGCCAAGTCCGCGCCCGGGCGAGCGGTTGACGCTCCGGGTGGCGACCGACGCTCCGCAATTTCGCATCGAGTTTTACCGCTGCGGAGCCGACTTGGTTCTCCACGCCTGTTCGTCCTGGCTGCCGGGACACGACGCGCCGCTTCACCTGCCGTTCGAAGATTGGGGCGTGCCTGGCGTGGGGCTGAATGGCGAGTCGCTCGCGCCGTGGCCGGCCTATCCGTTCCCGATCCCGCCGCAGTGGACCTCGGGCGTCTATCTGGCCCTGCTCATCGAAGGGGACGGGAACGGTCACGACGCCTCGCGGCCGGACCGCGCCACGCCGGACGGCCGTAGCGCGCGGGCGCTCTTCGTCGTGCGCGCGGCGCCCAGCCAGGAAGCGCGCATCCTCTACAAACTGCCGTTGCTGACCTACCACGCGTACAACCTCGGCGGCGATGCGCCGTACGACCCGGCGACGCGGAGCGGGCACTGGTGCCTGTACAACGTTCCCCGGCCACATGAGGTTCCGCGGCCGTTCGTGCCGGCGGTCAATCTCCACCGTCCCGGCGGCGGCGCTGGCGCCACGCCGTACGACATCACGAACTTCGATCCCTTCGACTCGACGCCGCGGCAGACGTTTGTCCATTGGGACGCGCCGTTCGTCGGTTGGCTGGAGCGCGAAGGTTACGCGCTCGACTTCTGCACCGATGTCGATCTGCATCGTGATGGTCCGGACCTCCTCGCCCCCTATCGACTGCTCGTCAGCGCCGGACACGACGAGTACTGGAGCG
>JAICJJ010000145.1 GCA_025928535.1 Thermomicrobiales bacterium | reverse complement strand
TCGCCGGCGACGATCGCGGCGCGCAGCGCTTCCTGCCGCGCCGGCGGCAATCCCTGCAAGGCGCGGCTCTGTTTTTCGCTGAGGCGGCCGGCACGAATGTCGTCGCGCGCCGGCTCCGGCAACTTTTCCGTGCCAAGGAGTTGAAAGAGGCGGCTCCGGCGAATGCCGACCGCTTCCGCCACCGTTTCCCAGGTCGCGTCGCCCAGTTGCGCTTTCAAGGCGCGCAGCGCCGCCGCTCGATCGACCGCGTTCAAATCGTCGCGGACGACGTTTTCCATCAATTGCTGCAGCAACCGTCGCTCGGCCGGCACGTCGCGGACGATGGCCGGAATCGCGGTCAGGCCGGCCGCGTTCGCCGCGCGCCAGCGCCGCTCCCCGTGCAGCACGACGTAGATGTCGCGGGCGGCGTCGTAGCGAACGGCGATCGGCTGCAACACCCCTTCCCGGCGGATGCTTTCGGTCAACTCGGCCAGTTTGTCGGGATCGAACGTCCGCCGCGGCTGCTCGGGATCGGGCTCGATCCGGTCGAGGCGGATTTCCTTGGCGTTGGTCAAATCGGCGACGCCGACCGCCTGCGGCCGGTGATCGGCGAACAAGGCGTCAACGGTGAATCGCTTGCGGCGGGTCGTCCGCCCGTCCGCCGCCGGATCGACCGCCTCGGCGAGCTCAGGCATACGCCCGCTCCGTTCCATTCGACGTCGCGATGCCGGGCGCGTGCGCTTCCAGCCAGGCGCCGACGTCGCGATAGGCGCCGGCCACGGCCGAGCGCGGCATGTAGTGGAGCACGCTGATCCGCTCCGCGACCGACTCGGCGCCGCGGACCGACAACGGCACGGCCGGCAACAACGCCATCTGCGGAAATTCTTCCTCCAGCGTGGCGAGCATGTCCGCCGCCAGGCGCGACGAGTGATGCACCTTGGTCGGCAAGAAGCCGTGGACGGTCATCTCCGGATTGAGCCGGCGGACGCGACGCAGGGTGTCGAACAGCCGCCGCAGAACCATCAGCGACAGCGGATGCGGCTCGATCGGGATGACCAGTTCGCCCGTCGCGACCAGGATGTTGATCGACAGGATGTTGAGCGCCGGGGGCGAATCGATCAGCACGTAGTCGTAATTCGAGAGATCGGCCGCGCGCAGCCGGTAGTCGAGTTGCCGTTCGCGCTCCAGCACATTCAACAGTTCGAGTTCGGCCGCGGCCAGATCGGGATGCGAGGGGGCGAGGTCGACGCCCGGAATCGACGACGGCACGATGACCCGGGCGATCGGAAATTCATCTTCCAGCAGCAAGTCATAGACCGAATGATCGAGCGCGGAAATGTCGATTCCGGTCGCCATCGAGAGGCTCGCCTGGGGATCGAGATCGATCGCCAGCACCCGCCGCCCGCGCTCCGCCAGCGCGGCGGCGACGTTGAGCGTGCTGGTCGTCTTGGCGGTGCCGCCCTTCTGGTTGAAAAAGGCGATGCTGCGGGCCATCGAAACTCCGCTCCGTGTCCGACCCGGCCGGAGAGGCAAAGTGTACGTACGCCGAGACAACCGTACCACGCCGTTGCCATCCGGACAAGGCTCCTGGAAGCAGGCGCCGCTTGCCGGGACGCGGCGGCGGCCCGTATCCTGCTCTGGAGATGGGGCGATGGGGGAAGGGACCGTCGGCCCGACGTTCGCTGTTCGCTCATCGAGCGTGGCGATGTCGGCCGCGCTGTTGTGGTTCCCGCGCCGGTTCGTCGCCGAATCGGACGAACGCGCGGGGTTCCCAATGAAGGGATGCGTCGCAATGTACGGCTCGGAACCAGGGCGGCGGTGGGTCTTCGATGGCGTCGCGGTTGGCGACGACGGCAGCGCCCGCGCCTACGAATGCGTCGTCGCCATTGCCAGCGACGGTTCGTGGACGTTCGATTGGCACTGGATGACAGGCGAACCCCACTCGTTGGTCTGGCACGGACCGGGGGGGCCGGTCGGCGACTTCCTTCGCTCGATTGTCGAAGGGTCTACTCGATCTTCGATCCGAGCCTCGGCATAGGCGACGGACCGTTGCCCCGTTGGTGAGCGCGGGCGAGTTGGCGGGCGACGGCCAGCAAGGCGTCGCGGGCATCGACCGTCAGGCGGTCGGCGATTTCGTCGAGTTCGGACGGTTCCGGCGCGGTGCCGTTGCGCACCTCGTCTTCCGAGATTTCGCCGGCGGCGACCAGTAAATCGACGTGACGGACGCGCAGCGTTTTCGCCAGCCGGCGCCGGATGGTCGCGTTCGGCAGGCCGATCTTGCCCGATTCGATCTGGGAGAGATGCGAACGGCCGATTCCCGCCTGTTCGGCGACGCTTTCCTGCGTCAAGCCGAGCGACGTGCGCCGTTGCCGGATGTACTGGCCGAGTCCACCGCCCATGCCGCACCAAGTCTCCGCCCCGGCGTGGTGGGATCGCCGGCCGCGCGCCGCGGCTGGCCGCAGCGCCATCCGCCAGTATCGTGCCACGACGCGGCGCGCGACGTGATGCGATGGCGTGCGGAGGTTTCTGCGTGCAAGGGCGAGTGGTGAAGATGGAATGGGCGGGTCCGAATGTCGGTTCGGACGCGCCCATCCTTTGGCGCTCACCGCGCCGGGGGTTGCGGCCGTGATGACCGATGGCAGGCGGACCCGCGCATCGGAGCCGGTTCTTCTGCGCTCACCGCGCTGGGGCTTGCGGCAGGCCGAACGGGCCGGCGGGGCCACAGTCGCGGGCCAGCGGAGGAGTCTGCAGCCGTTCACCGATGCGGACCAGCGCGACGCCGACCGCGTTGCGCGCCTGCGCCAGCGCCGGCATCGCTCGCCGCTGTCCGGCTTCGGCTTCGGCCAGCAGCGCCCGCTTGTGGGCTTCGGCCAGCAGATCGTTTTGCCGCGCCTGCGAATGAATGACCTGAACGTGATAGTGCATGCTGTTCACTGAGTTTGCATCCTTCAGTCAGATGGGCTGCGCCCATGCGATCGTGGTAAGGGACGGTCGATTTGCTCAGCCGGACCGTCGACGGCGGTTTGCGGGTTGGTCATCTGTCCGATCCAATCGAGCGGCGGGATCGCCATGCCGCCACAGCGCATCCGAACGGTGGAAACGTGCGACTTCGCCATTTGAAAAAAACCTCCTCCCCCGGTCGGGGGCGCACAAAAAACCCGGGTCGGACATCGACCCGGGCGAGGAACTGCGCGTGTTGTTCGGGGCTTACCCGAAGCGCCAGGCAGGCGCAGGCGACAGTTCGGCAACCGGGCGGATCGATGCGACGAAACCGGTGTAGCGGTGCTGCTGCTGCATCGTCGATCCTCCTTTCCTGGTCGCCTTCGCCCTATTCGTTGCGACCGGCGCCGCGCCGATCGCGCCGCTTTTTGCGGCGGCCTCACTCTTTTACCACCGCGAACGAACAAAGTCAACAGGCCGTTCGAAGACGAACGGCCTGCGATCGATCGCCCTTCGGCGGCTTCAACTTTACATATTCAGGAATGAATCACCCGACCGGCGCCGCCTCCCGGACGGGGAGGGTGCGTCACGGTTCGACCGCGGCCTGCCGACGAGCGGCGCGCGCCCGCCGTTCCGCCAGACGGTAGATGTTTTCGTGCGGTCCGACGATGAAGACGACGCACGATTGATTGGCCGCCGCGACGATGTAAACCGCCCGATATTGCCCGCTCCCTTGCACGGAAAATGAGAGAGATCGACAGCCCTTCAGACTGCCGGCCAGCGGGTCGCCAGCGTCCGGATCGTATTCGAGCCGGCTTAGCGCCATGACGGCTTCGCGGTGCGCTTCCCGGTTCTTCGCCGCGAGCGCGTCCAGATCTTTTCGGGCCAGCCGCGTCAATTCGACGGCATATCGGCTACTCGTCATCGAGCGCGATGCCATGTTCGGCGGCGTAATCGCGCAGGTTGATCGTCTCGCCGGCGCGCGATTCCGCTTCGGCCTGCTCGGCAAGCACATCGAATGGATTTTCCGCACGCCGGAAGCGCAACTCGCCGCCGCGCTCTTGCACGAACAGCATCGATCCTTGCTCGAGTCCCAAGCGGCGCCGAAGCCTCAGCGGCAGGGCGACGCGTCCCTTTGCATCGACGCGGACCGTCATGATTTCGCTCATTACGCCAGTCCTTTCAGGCGGATGAGAAAGCGCCTGACCTCCGGCGGTGGGGATTTCCCACACGCCGGAGTAATGATAGGACAGACGTGGATCACCGACGACGTTCAACGAGCGGACGATCGAACTTGAACGCGATCGTCGAGCGACGGGTTCCGAGCGACTATCCGACGGGCGCCGCCTCGCGGACGGGGAGCGCGCGGCCGACGGCGTTGGCGACGGCGGCCAGGCGCGGCATCAGGGCGTCGAATTGGGGGATGGTGAGCGATTGCGCGCCGTCGGAGAGGGCCTGGTCCGGATTCGGATGCACCTCGATCATCAACCCGTCGGCCCCGGCCGCGACGCCGGCCAGCGCCAGTGCGCCGACCAGCGCCCGTTTGCCGGCGGCGTGACTCGGATCGACGAAGATCGGCAGGTGGCTCATCCCCTGAATCACCGGCACGGCGCTGACGTCGAACGTGTTGCGCGTCGACGGCTCGAAGGTGCGGATGCCGCGCTCGCAGAGAATGACGTCCGGGTTGCCTTGCGCCATGACGTATTCCGCCGCGAGGAGCCATTCCTCCAGCATCATCGACAAGCCGCGCTTGATCATGACCGGCTTGCCGGCCTTGCCGACTTCTTCAAGGAGGAGATAGTTCTGCGAATTGCGGGCGCCGATCTGGAAGATGTCGGTGTATTTGCCGACGAGGTCGATGTCGGCCGGGGTCATCACCTCGGTGATGATCGCCATCCCGGTTTCGTCCCGCGCCGAAGCGAGAATCTGGAGGCCGCGTTCGCCGAGGCCGCGAAATTCGTACGGCGAGGTGCGCGGCTTGTAGGCGCCCCCGCGCAAGATCTTGGCGCCCGCCGCCGACACGGCCCGCGCCGTCGCCAACGTCTGTTCTTCGCTTTCGACCGAGCAGGGGCCGGCGATGACGACCACTTCGTCGCCCCCGATCGTCACCCCCCGCACGTCGATGATCGTCTTTTGCGGATGGAAATCCCAGCCGGTCAATTTGTATTTCTTGGTGATGCGGACGACGCGCTCGACGCCGTCGTGGCTCTCGAATTCGTCGTCGAGCGTCGGCGGCAGCGGCGTTCCGACGACGCCGACGATGACGCGCTCTTCGCCGGACGAAAGATGAGCGCCGAGGCCGAGCGCTTTGATGCGCGCGACGACGCTGTCGATCTGCTCCGGGCTCGCGCCTCGCTTCATGACGATGATCACGACGGTCCTCCCGATCGCTCGTTGCAATGCCGCTGCACTGAATGGCCAATGGTCGGTCGCGGCGGCGTCACCGGTCAACCCCGATCGGAGTCCGGCGGCCGAGCGCTTCGTCGAGTTCGTCGTCGGCCAACGCCCACGACGGTCGGAGGCCGCGCGCGTCGCGCAGGTAGACATGGCGAATTTCGGAGGCTCCGCGCCCGGTGTTGACGTGCAGGAGAACTCGGACCACCTTGCCGAGCGCGCCCGGCACGTCCATTTCGTGGGCGCAGAGGAGCGGCACCTCGGTCCAACCGAGATTGCGCGCCGCCAGCGCCGGAAAAGCGGCGGTCAAATCGACCGTGGTGGTGAAAAACGCGCTCGCCACGTCGTCCGGCCGCAAATCGTTCAGATGGATCATCGTCCGCAGCAACTCGTCGGTCGCCTCGACGATGTCTTCGGCGGTGTTCGCCTCGACCGTCGTCGCGCCCCGAATGCCGCGGCAGACGAGCGGGCGCGCCGTCCCGGTTCTCTCCTGCGCGTTCATGGTCAACCCCGTTCCCCCTGCGACCGCGTCGCGCCCTCGGCCAATCCCTTGATGAACGCTTCCGCCGCCAGCGGCTGGTCGCGCTCCGGCAGCGTGTCGAGCCGGTCGATCAATGCGCTGGCGACGATCGCGCCGTCGGCGACCTGGCCGATCCGGCGCACATGCTCGGCGGTCGAAACGCCGAAGCCGACCGCGAGCGGCAGCGCGGTGTGCTCCCGCACGCGCCCCAGATAGGGCGCGAGATCGGGCAGCGCGGCGCGGGCGCCCGTCACGCCGCGGAGCGAGACGCAATAGATGAAGCCGGAGGCACGCTCGGCGACGGAGGCGATCCGGGCGTCGGTCGACGTCGGCGCGAGGAGAAAGATCAGATCGCGGTCATTCACCTGGCAGGCGGCGCGGAGTTCGTCGCTTTCTTCGGTCGGCAGGTCGGGCACGATGAAGCCGTCGACGCCGGCCTCGGCCGCGTCGCGCGTGAAGCGGTCGACGCCGTAGTGGTAGATCGGGTTGTAGTAGCCCATCAACACCAGCGGCGTTTCGACGCCGTGCACGGTCCGCAGGCGGTGGGCCAATTCGAGGCTGTCGCCGGGCCGGATGCCGTTCGCCAGCGCCCCCTGACTCGATCGTTGAACCGTCGCGCCGTCGGCGAGCGGATCGCTGAACGCCATCCCGATTTCGACGATATCGGCGCCGCCGAGACTGAGGCCGAGGATGTTGGCCTCGCTCGTGGCGAGCGACGGATAGCCGGCGGTGATGAACGGGATCAGCGCCGTCCGCCCGGCTTGCCGGGCGCGGTCGAACGCGCCGCCGATCCGGCTCGGCGCGACCGTGGCCCCGGCGGGAAGCTCGACGCCTTGCGTCACAACGCGACTCCGATCGCGCTGGCGACGGTTTGCAAATCCTTGTCGCCGCGGCCGGAGAGATTGACCAGGATCATGTCTTCCGGCGACCGTTCGGCGGCCAGTTTGACGGCGAAGGCGATGGCGTGAGCCGATTCGAGCGCCGGAATGATCCCTTCGGCGCGGCAGAGCAACTGGAAGGCGTCGACCGCTTCCTTGTCGGTGATGCTGGTGTAGCAGGCGCGGCCGATGTCTTTCAGATAGGCGTGCTCCGGACCGACGCCGGGATAGTCGAGGCCGGCCGAGATCGAATGGGCTTCGACCACCTGACCGTCGTCGTCTTGCAGCACGTACGACTTC
>JAICJJ010000171.1 GCA_025928535.1 Thermomicrobiales bacterium | reverse complement strand
TCGACCGAGCGGTCGAGCAACGCCGTCGCCGCGGTCATGATCGTCGCCAGCGGCGTGCGGAGGTCGTGGGAGACGGCGGAGAGCAGCGCCGACTTGAGTTCGTCCGACTCGGCCAGCGCGACGGCCTGTGCCGCCAATTCCGCCAGGCGTGCCCGCTCCAGCGCCAGCGCGGTCTGGTTCGCCAACCCGTGCAGCAGTCCCTCATCGTCTTGCGTGGCGCCGATCGACTTCGGCCCGGTGATCTCGAGCATGCCGTCGAGACGGTCGCCGGTCGTGAGCGGGATCGAGCGCACGTCGTTCGTGGATCGGGGCGGCGGCGCGCGCCGGCCCGCCGCGCCGGACCCGACCAGCGCCGAAGGCCGATGGTCTCGTTCGGGGCAAAGCGCCGGCGGAAAGCAGGCCCGCTCGACAAGACCGCCATTGTCATCATACAGGAAGATGCGACACATGGTCGCCCCGGTGATGTCGACGATCTGTTCGGTGATGGCGGCGAGGGTCGCTTCCTGGGTGACCTTACCGAGCAAGGCGCCCGTGAACGTGACCAACTGCGCCGACCGTCGTTGTTCGCGTTGGGCCGCCTCGGCTTCGGCGTGGCTGCGGTCGACCAACTTGCCCGTGACGAAGGCGACGACGAGGAAGGCGACCATCACGAGCACATGGTCGCCGCGGATCGGGGTGAACGTGTAGTAGGGCGGGATGAAGAAGTAATCGAACGAAAGCACTGCGGCAGCGGCGGCGAACGCGCCCGGCCCGCGTCCGACCGTGACCGTCAGGAGTACGAACACGATGAGATAGAGCTCGGCGACGTTGAGCACGCCGAGCGCTGAGCGAACGGCGAGCATGACGGCGGTCGCCGCCGCCACGACGAGCAAGGCGATGGCGTGGCGCTGCCAGGTGGAGAGCGGCCGCCGAGTCGGCGGCATGGCGCGAACGGATCGGAGCCCCGCGATCATCGATTGTCTCTCGCTCGCTTTGCCGCGGTTCAGACGCGATGCCTGGCATGAATTGGTGAATTGTATGCCGGACGGCGGCGCCCGGTCGTTCGGACCACGGACTCGGCCGGCCGTCGGGTGCGCGTCAATGTTTTGCGGGCGGGGTTTGGTAGGGGCACGGCAGGCCGTGCCCTGTGGTCCGCAGGACCACGACCCGATCATCCAGACGCCGTCCATCGGCATGCGGCCGATCGGGCACGGCATGCCGTGCCCTACCGGCGACCGTGCCGTCGCTCTTGACCGTCCTGAAGCAGACTGATAACGTGGCGGAATCGGTACCGGAACCGATTCCGACGACGCTATCGGGCAAATGCTGGGCGATTCGCAATGGCCACCATCAGCGACATCGCGCGGCACGCCAACGTTTCGAAGACGACTGTGTCGCGCGTGCTGAACGGGCGGCCGGACGTCGATCGGGCAACGGCAGAGCGCATCCGGCAGGTCGTCGCCGAACTTGGCTACGTGCCGAGCGCGTCTGCCCGCGCGCTTGTCAACGGACGGGCCAAATGTGTCGGCCTCCTCATTCCCTCGCTCGACCTCGCCTGGGTGCTGCCGCTGGTCGAAGGGGTCGCCGACCTGGTGGAGGCGCGGGAGCACACGTTGACGCTCCACACCATCGCCCGCGGCCAGGAATCGCTGGCCGCCATTTCGGCGCAGGTCAACGCCCGCGTCATCGACGGCCTCATCGCCGTCGTGCCGCGCGGCCTCGAAACCTGGCTGCGCGGCTTCGTCGAGCGGGGGCTCCCCATCGCGTTGATCGACGATCAGGATCTCGTGCCGTCGGTTCCCCGCATCTGGGCGACCGACCAGGTCGGCGGGCTCGACGCCGGCCGGCATCTCGTCGCCCTCGGCAGGATGCCGGCCGCCGCAATCACCGGCCCCCTGGACAGCATCGGCGGTCGGGCACGGCTCGACGGTTTCCGACGGGCATTGGCCGAAGCGTCGATGCCGTTCGATCCATCGCTGGTTCGGGAAGGGGATTGGACCATCGCCAGCGGCTGGGATGGGATGCGGGCGCTGCTGGCGACGCATCCTGAACTGCGCGCCGTTTTCGCCGCCAACGATTTGATGGCGATCGGGGCCATGCGCGCCATCGTCGATTCCGGCCGGCGCGTTCCCGACGACATCGCGGTCGTCGGCTATGACGACATTCCGTTCGCCGCCCAGATGATTCCGGCGCTGACCACGATCCGGCAGCCGCTGGCGGACATGGCGCGCGCCGCCGCCGCGGCGGTGCTCGACGCGCTCGCCGGCCAGCCTTGGGAGCCGGGGCCGCACCTGTTCGAGACCAGCCTCGTCGTTCGTGAGTCGTGCGGCGCGGCCGCGACCACTTCGCGCCTGACCGAAAGGAGGTGAAACCGGCGCTTCGACGGTCCCGTCGGACGACGGGCCGATGACGACGCGGAGCACGCCGCGATGACGCGGGAGGCAACCATGCGCGATCAGGGTTTCGTCAATCAGTCAGCAATCGACCGTCGGACGCTGCTCAAAGGCGCGGCCGCCCTCGGCCTCGCCGGCGCCGCCGGCCAGCGGTTCATGCGCAGCGGAGCGGCGGCCACGAACCTGCAATTCTGGGACATGGTCTGGGGGCCGCCGGAATATATCGACACCGGCAAGAAATTGGTCGACCAGTTCAACAAGGCCAACCCCGACATCACGGCCGAATACCGTTCCACCCCCTGGAACAACTGGTATCAGACCTTCACCACCGCGATCGGCGCCGGCACGGCGCCCGATGTCAGCACAGGAGCCGCCTACCAGTCGGTCCAGTTTTTCGACCAGGGCGCGGTCGCGCCGGTCGATGATCTGATCGCGAAGATGAAAGCGTCCGGCGAACTCGACGATTTCTTGCCGGGCACCTACGAACGACTCCAGTACCAGAACCATTATGTCGCGCTGCCCTGGGCGATCGACATCCGGATTCCCTACTACCGGAAAGATCTCTTCGACGCCGCCGGAGTGAAGCCGCCGACGAACTGGGACGAATTCGCCGCCGCCGCCAAGGCGCTGACCAAAGGCAATCAGTACGGCGTCGTCAGTTGCGGCGACACGCTCGGCACTCACCACATGTACTTTTTCATTCTCGACAACGGCGGCGGCCTCTTCACCGAAGACGGCAAGCCCGACCTGATGAACGACCGCAACGTCGAGGCGTTGACCTTTTTCTCCGATCTCGTCAAGGCAGGGTCGGTCCATCCGGCGAGCGCCGGGTACACCAGCGACGACGCGGTCAAAGCGTTCACGCAAGGCGCGGCGGCGATGCTGATCACCAATCCGGGGTTCGAGACCCGCGCGCCGGAGATCGCCGACAAGATCGCCATTCTCGATCCGATCACCGGCCCGCACGGCGACAAGGGCACCATTGCCTGGGTCAACAACATCATGCTCTACGAGCAGAGCAAGGACAAAGCGGCCGCGAGCACGTTCCTGGAGTGGTGGCTCAGCAACCTGACGCCGCTCTGGACCGAAGGCCATCTGACCCAGTTGCCGGTCCGCAAGTCGATCGCCAGCAACGAATACTTCACGCAAAACCCGAACATGAAGCAGATTCTCGACCAGTGGGTCCCGGTCGCCAAGACGACCGCCACCCATTATCCCGGCATCTTCCCCGCGCTCAACGAAGTCGAGGGCGAAGGGGTGATGCAGACCCTGGTCCAGGACCTGCTGCAAGGGAAAGACGTCAAGGAGTCGATGACCAAGGCCGACGAACGGATGAAGGAGATCGTCAAGTAGCGCATCGGTCGCCGGGCCGGCGCCGAGAGAACAGCCGGCCCGGCGAACTGCATCGCGCGGGGGATGGCGATGAGCACGCAAGCGACGGCGCTCGAGCGCTACCGCGGGCAGCCAGCCGCGAAACGGCCGGGGCATGATCCGCTGCCCTATTCCCTGCTGCTGCCGTCGCTCCTCCTGATCGGCCTGATCAACGTCTATCCGTTCATCGTCGGCTTTCTCTACAGCCTCAAAGACGGGTCGCTCCTCAAGCAGGGCGATTTCGTCGGCCTCGCCAACTATTTCCAATTGCCGGCCATGTCCGACTTCCGGCACGCCCTGCTCTTCAGCGCGATCTTCGCCATCTGCAACGTCGCCGGCAGTTACGCCATCGGGCTGGGATTGGCTCTGCTGCTGAACCAGGAGATGCCGGGGCGCGGCTTCTACCGGGTCGCGCTGTTGCTGCCGTGGATCATCCCGTCGATCGTTTCCATCGTGAGTTGGCGCTGGATGATCGCGGACCAGAACGGGCTGATCAACCAGGCGCTCGATCTCGTCGGCGTCGGCCCGATCTTCTTTCTCGGTTCGGAACGATGGGCCATCTTTTCCGTCATCATGATCAAGATCTGGCGAAGTTTTCCGTTCATGATGATTTCGTGTCTGGCCGCGCTCCAGAGCATCGACCGCGATCTGTACGAAGCCGCCCACATCGACGGCGCCGGACGGTGGCAAACGTTTCGCGACATCACGCTGCCGCAGATCGCCGGCATTTCGGTCGTGCTCTGGATCCTGATGACCATCTGGTCGGTCAACGACTTCGAGACGCCCTGGCTGCTGACGCAAGGCGGGCCATCCAATTCGACGGAAAATCTGATCATCCTCGCCTACAAATACACGTTCACCCGCAACGACGTCGGCACGGGCTCGGCGATCGCGTTCGTCAGCCTCATCATCCTGATGGTCCTCGCCTGGATGCTCTTGCGGCGGCAAGCGCGAAGCGAGGTGTAGGCGGCTCGCGGTCGGGAGGCGAATGCGATGGCATCGATAGCGAATGCGGGCACGATGCGGCGGGGCGGCTCGCGCAACTGGGCGCTGTCGGCGATGCTGGCCGTCATTGTCGTGGTCGTCAATTTGCCGATCATCACCATGGTGATCAATTCGTTCAAGACGACCGACCAGATTCTCGCCGGCAACGATCTCCTGCCGCGCACGCTGACGTTCGCCAACTACCACTACATCACCGAGCGGACGCCATTCTGGACTTATTTCGCCAACAGTTTTCTGGTCGCGATCGGCGCGACGCTGCTCAGCATCTTCGCGGCGGCGCTCGCCGGATACGCCCTGTCGCGGTTCGCGTATCCCCTGATCCGGGGCTATTCCAGCATCTTGCTGATGGTTCAGATGTTTCCGCTGATTCTCGCCTTGATCCCCCTTTTCATCCTGTTTCGCAATCTCGGCCTGGTCAACACGCGGCTTTCGGTGATCCTGCTCTATTCGGTCGTGAACCTGCCGTTCGCGACCTGGATGTTTCGGGCCTATTTCGACGCCATCCCGCGCGAACTCGAGGAAGCGGCGATGATCGACGGCGCGACGCGGTTACAGGCGTTTTTCCGGGTCGTGCTGCGCCTCTCCGGTCCCGGCGTCGCGGCGGTGACGATCTTTTCGTTTCTCTTCAACTACAACGAATACCTGATCGCCAGCATCTTCCTCCGCGACGACGCCAAGATGACGATCCCGGTCGGCATCCAGATGTTCATGCAGCAATACCAGACGGACTGGGGCAGCCTGATGGCGGCGGCGACGCTGGCGATGCTGCCGGCGTTCGTCTTCTTCCTGCTGGTCCAGCGCTACATGGTTTATGGCGCCGTCGCCGGCGCCGTGAAGGGGTGAGGGGATCGGACATGAACCAGGTCACGGTCGGCGTCGTCGGGCTGGGGGAGGTGGCGCAGATCATCCACCTGCCGATCTTGCGCGTGCTGGCGCCGCGCTATCGCATCGGCGCGATTTGCGACGTCTCGCCCGGGCTGCTCGAAGCAGTCGGCGACGAGTACGGCGTGGCGCGCCGCTACACGGACGCGCATGAACTGGTCGCGCAGCCCGATCTCGACGCCGTCTTCGTGCTCGACAGCGACGAATATCACGCCGAGCACACGATCGCCGCGTTGCAACAGGGCAGGCACGTCCTGGTCGAAAAGCCGATGTGTCTAACGTTGCGGGAGGCGGCGGAGATCGTCGCCGCCCGCGACGCCGCCGGCAAGCAGGTGATGGTCGCCTACATGCGGCGGTTCGCGCCGGCGTTCGTCGAAGCGGTCGCGGCCGTCGCCCGTCTGCCGAAGATCAATTACGTCCGGGTGCGCGACATCATCGGCGCCAACCGCCTGATCATCGAGCAATCGTCGGTCGTGACACGATTCGACGACGTTTCGCCAGCTTTGCAAGCCGACCGCCGGGAACGGGCGGCCCGACTCGTTCGGGAAGCGATCGGCGACGCGCCGCCCCAACTCGTCGGGGCCCACCGCCTGCTCCTCGGCCTGAGCAGCCACGACCTTTCGGCGATGCGGGAGTTGATCGGAAGCCCGCAGCGCGTCGTGGCCGCCTCGCAGTGGAACGGCGGCCGGTTCATCGCCGCAATCTTCGCCTTCGACGGCTTCAACGCGGTCTTCGAAACCGGGGTCGACCAGCAGCGGCGGTTCGACGCGCACATCGAGGTGTATGGCGACACGACCTCCCTGCGCGTCCAGTACGACACGCCCTACATCCGCCATCTGCCGACGACGCTGATCGT
>JAICJJ010000011.1 GCA_025928535.1 Thermomicrobiales bacterium | reverse complement strand
TCGCCTGCGAAAACATGATGAATTCGTAGTCATCCCGAACATCATGAGCACAACGAGCGCGAGCGGCCCGGCAAGGCCGGTCGGCTCGCGCACGTTGTGATGGCCGTGGCCGCAGACTTAACGGCGGCGCGCGACGGCGATCCGGCGCGACCCCCAGTCGCCCGGCCGAATCCGCGATTCCAGCCGCCCGGCGATCCGTTCGGCGCGGGCTTCCAGATCCGGCGCGCGACGGCCGAGCAGCCAGGCGAACCCGAGCAGCAACATCAGGCGCGCCGCCTCGGCGACGCCGATCCCTTCGGTCCAGAACGCCGGCGGCGCGAACGCCGGGGCGAGCAATTCGCGCAGATCGTCCGCGCGGTAATGGCGCCGCCAGCCGACGGCGCGCGTTTCCGGCAATTTCGGCCCCCGCCGCGTGATGTCGCGCACATAGCGATAGGCGTTGAAGGCGTCGAGCCCGGCCAGGACGCCGGCATTCGGGACGCGCGCCACGAGCGTTCCCCCCGGCCGCAGCGCCCGCGCCGCTTCGGCGATGGCCGCCTCGTCATCGACCACCAGCGCCAGATCTTCGTCGATCAGCACCGCGTCGTAGGCGCCGGTTTCGACCGGCCAGACGTTGACCGGCGGCGTGAACGGCTTGCCGCGCCGCGCCGCCGCCGGACTGCGGTCGAGGCGATGCTCGTCCACCCGGATGCCGGCTCGCCGCAGCGCGCGGACCGTGCCGGCCGGCGCCCCGACGACCAGCGCGCGGCTCCCCGTCCCGAGGCCGAGCGCCCTGACCATCGCATCCGCCCCGCCCACTCCGTCGCTCCCTCCAGACCACGCCGCGCGCCGCTCCTCCCGTCATTCCGACGCAGGAGGAATCCGTTCATTCATTGGGATCGCGCGCCCATGTCGCCCGGGGCTGAACCCCCGGGCTGAGCCAATAAGCCCCGTCGGGGGCTGAGCACGGATTCCTCCTGCGTCGGAATGACGAGGGGGCGAGGGCGGCCCATCGTTCTCCTCGACTCCTCGACTCCTCGACTCCTCGACTCCTCGACTTGTTCGCCTCGACTTCCCGACTCGCGCCACGGTGCGATGATACTGACCACGGCGGGAGGGATGCGTGACGATTGGCGGCGACGGGCGATGAGCGAAGCGTATACCCTCCACCCCTTCGACGACGCGCTGGTCGCGCGGTTCGTGCAGGCGGCGCTCGGCGAGGCTCCGCCCGAATCGGCCGCGCCGGCGCACCCGGCCTGGTCGCGCCAGACGATCGCCGCCGCCCGCCGCGGCTACGAGGCGGCGCTGGCCGGCAGCGAAGAAGGCGCGAATGCGGTCACCGCCGCCTTCGCCCGGATCGCCGCGACCGCCCAGCCGACCTTTTATCTCCCCGACGCCGGGCTGACGGTCTGGGAAGCGCGGATCGACCGCGGCATCGGCATGCTGCTGCGGCCGCCGTCCCGCCTGTTCGGCGACGCGGGGCTGCCGACGGCGGCGGCGCGGGCGATGCCGATCCGTCTCGATCCGGCCGGCGGCATGATGGGCGGCGCGTTCATCCCGGCCCGGCTCGTGCCTGATTTGCGGCGGCTGCTTGACGCGCGACTGGAGCGGCTCGTGCGGCGGTTGGTCGAAGCGGAACTGGACGGGGTGGCGATCCTCGGCCAGTTGATGGCGGCGGCCGACTACGCCGCGGCCAACGGTCTCGGCCTGTTCGAGGCGATGGATGTGATCGCGCCGGAAGCGCCGGCGGCCGATCCGCCCGGCGCGCGGATCATCGAGCCGAGCCGAACGCGGCTCGATCCGGCGCTGCGGAAACGGCTCGAAGCGGCGGCGAAACCGCCGAAGCGCCCGAGCGTAATCCGCCGCTTGTTCGGCCGCGGCAGACCCGCGGCGGATTCGCCGCCGGTTCCGGACGATTGACGCGGACGCGAGAGAGGCCATGGAACTGCCAGCCAACCCCGATCCCAACGATCCCGCCACGTGGCCGCGCCTGTTCACGCTGTCCGAGGCGAACGCGCTGTTGTCGCGTCTGGCGCCGCTGCTGTCCCGGTTGCGGGCGGAAAAAGCGGCGCTCGACGACGCCCGCGCCCGTCTTGGCAGGCTCACGCCCGCCATGCGGGGCAACGGTCACGCCGCCGACGCGATGGAATTGGAAGGCCAGATTGACCACTATGCCCGGGAGATCGCGGCCGGCATTCGGGAAGTGGTCGGGCAGGGGATCGAACTGAAAGACATCGATCGCGGCCTGATCGATTTTCCCTCTCCGCGCGACGGTCGCGTCGTCTATCTCTGCTGGCATCTCGGCGAAAGCCGCATCCGCTACTGGCACGAAGTCGACGCCGGCTTCGGCGGCCGCCAGCCGCTCGAGGAGGAGGGGAACGCGGAGGCAGGAGACGGTCGGTAGCGATCGCGGCGCGCTCTGAGACGCCGCCGCATCCCGCCCATCCTGGTCATTCCGAGTGGTCATGCCGCGGAGCGGCGCCCCCACGGCATGAAAGACGGAGTTTTTCAGAGCGGCGTCAGCGAGGAATCCGTTCTTTCCGGCCCCTGCCCCTACCCGTCGCCCGCTCGGTCGCGTACGCTCTCCGCATGAGGTCGTGTTCCCGTTGCGGCGCCGCCATCATCGATGCAGACGCCGGCCGCTGCGCCATCTGCGGCGCGGAGGTCGTGGCCGTGGCCGCGCCCGACGACGCGTCGTTGCCGCCGTTGCCCGATGGCGGTCTCGCCGCCGTGTTGCCCGATTGGCTGCGCGAACCGCCGATCGCCTCGCCGCAGCCGCCGTTGCTGATCGAAGCCGATCTCCCCCCGTGGCTGCTGGCACTGGCGGATCGCGACGACTCCGGCCCGGACCTGCCGGCGCAGACCGCAGCGAACGTTCCCGATCCGCCGCGCGTCGCCCCGCTCTTCCTGCCGGACGCGCCTCTGCTGCCGCCCGGCGCCGCAGCTCTGAAATCTGCTCCGGTTGACGCAACTACGCGGGATCGCGAGCAGGATGTGGATCGCCCCGCCCATCGTCAGCGAGTCGGCCTGGCGGCGGCGGCGCTCCTCGTCGTGCTGGCGTTGCTGATCCTCTTCGCCTGGGCATCAGGCGTGCGATTGCTGGGGTTGTCGTAGCCAGAATCGCGGAGCGCCGACGCGACACGCTGGATGCTATGCTGGAGGTGGGAAGGCTCGTCCCGCCGGCCAACGCGGATTGACGGCGGGGCCGGTTCTGGGCGTGGGGGTCGACCATGAGGCTTGGCATCTCCCGGAGGCGCCGGTTCAGCCGGCGCGCGTTCGTTGGCGCGTCGATTGGTTTGGCCGCGGCATCCGGACTCGGGCCGCACATCGGGATCGGCCCCGGCCTGCGCGAGGCGGCGGCGCAGCAAGATGGGTCCGCCCCCCCGACGCCGTTGGGGTTGGGCGAATCGTCGCTCACCGTCTACATGGCGGAAACTGGCCACACCGTCTCCGGCCTCCTGCTCGACTACTGGCGCGCCACCGGCGCAGGCATGGTCTTCGGCAATCCGCTTACGGAGCCGTTCGAAACCGACGACGGCCTCTCCAGCCAGGTCTTCGAGCGGGGCGTGTTCCAGATTCGGCCCGACTATTTCTGGTCGGTCGATCCGTACGTCCGTCTCTTGCCGGCGGCGCGTCTGTTGCTGGCCGGGGACGCCGGCGCCATCTTGCCGAGCGGACGGCGCGCCGCCGGCGGCGGCAACCGGCAAGCGTCGATCTGGGGGCCGCTCGATCCGAAGTCGGTCGATCCGCTCGACGACAACCGGCTGTACGTGTCCGACACCGGCCACGCCATTTCCGGCGATTTCCTGAAATGGTATCAGGCGCACGAAGGCGACTTCTATCTCGGCAATCCGCTCAGCGAGCCATTTCCGGAAGGGCACGCCCTTGTCCAATGGTTCGAATGCGGCAAACTCATCCAGACCGACGACGGCGTTGCGCCCGCTCCCCTTGGCGCGCAGTTGGCCGAGCGGCTCGACGTTCCGACCACCCGCGTGCCGCAAAACGATCTGCCCGACTTCGACGAAACGCTCTTCTGGAAGTCGCCCAGCCCCCTTCCAATGACCGATCCGACGGCGACGGGGCCGAAGCGGATTCTGGTCGACGTCACGAATCAGGCGATGCAGGCGTTCCAGGGCGACTCGCTCGCGATGGAAACGCTGGTCAGCACCGGCATCCCGCCGAACAAGACGGAGATCGGACGCTTCCGGGTGCGGATCAAGTATCCGGTGCAAGACATGAAAGGCTTCACCAACTCGACCGGCGAAGTGGTCGCCGCCGGCAGTGGCGGCGCGCCGGCGGGCGGCATCCCGTACGACGTGCCGGCCGTGCCGAACGTGATGTATGTCAACCTCGACGCCGAGGCGCTGCACGGCGCCTACTGGCATCACAACTTCGGCCACATCATGAGCCACGGCTGCATCAACCTGCCGCTCGATGTCGCCGCCTTCCTCTACGGCTGGGCGCCCCTCGGCACCCCGGTGACGACGTTCCTGCAACCGGGGACGAGTTATCCGGGAACGTAAGGCCGATGTCGGCTTGAAATGTGGCTGGGGCGACGTCGATCCGGACGTCGTCTTCGACCCTGCGCGGCGTCGTGTCGGCCGGCGCAGGACCGATGCGCGACGCTCCTTCCGCCTGCAACTGACGCGGCGACCCGACGCCGACGGAATCGAGAACGGGAGCGCCGATGTCGCGCTGCTCGGGGACGATGGGTCGTAGCCGGCATCCACGCCATCCGGCGGGATGAATGCCGGCGGGGCGAAGCCGCGCGCCGCTCGCGAATCCGAAACGAACTCGCAGCCGACTCTTGGGCCGCAACCGCGGCCCAAAAAAGCAGCCTCCACCACGGAACATATTAGCGGCTCATTTTACTCGCAGTGCCGCGCCGATAAGGATGTGTCTGGCTCATTGCGACGGCACTGGCGTGCGCGCTTGATTGAATCCCCTGAAGCCGGTTGGGGAGCGGACTGCAAGGCGTCAGCAGCGCGCCAACCCGTGCTCCAGCGCTGAAATGACTGGCCGATAGCGCTTTTGTGAGGAGGGTTCCTGTGAAGTCCAGGATGCGGCTCATGTCGGTTCGCGTCGGGCTTTCGTTTGCGTTGCTCGTAACGCTCATCGTATCAGCGATCTCCCCAGTTCACGACGCGGCCGCGGCGAACTACAACTTCTCACCGAAGAACGGACCGCCTGGAACGAGCGTGCACGTGACGGTCAGTGGAACTCCGGCAAAAGCTGATCTGACGGTGCATGGCAAGGCGTCGGGTTTCGACGCGGACCTGTGCAGTTTCACCACTGACAACAATGGCAAGGGAGGTTGTTCGTTCAAAGTTCCTCACGTTTCAGGCACTTTGTCTCTCACATTGACGGGTCCGAAGGTTGGCAGTAGCGACATTGGACCATTCGATGTGACGAATTCGGGCGGTGGGAGCGGTGGCGGCGGTGGTGGTCACGGTAGCAATAGCCATCATCGCAACGGGGGCGGCAACAACAACCAAGGCGGAGCCAACAGCAAACATGGCAATGGAGGAAGCCAGTCGCCTCCTCTTATTTCACGTGAGAAGGCAAGTTGTCTACTCAGCGTGGGCGGTGGATTTATTGAAGCAGTTCATTCTCCTCTGACAGCCACCGGGCAGGCATTTCTGGGCTGTGTACCTCGAAGCCAAAATCCTGCTCTAGGCGCCACGTTGGATGTGATCCGCTGTGGCACAACAGCGACTGCAATCCCCCTCGGTGTGATTGGACTCATTGCAGCAGCGCCCGAAGAAGCGGGTGGCGCCCTGCTCACGGCAGGCCAAGCCGCTGCGCTTGCCAAACTCGGCCTCGCAATTGGCGATGTCGCTCTCGGAGGCTTGGAGACGTGTGATCGAATCGCCATGGGGCTCGCGCCCGAGGAAGTAAGGAACTTCCATTCGGCCCCTGCAGAAAACTTAGGAATCACCCCAAATACTCCTCTTCACGTCGACCAACTGCCCGCCGCCGACACCGTGAACCAAACCAACACGAGCACCAACCAAGCCGTTCAGGAAATTCGCGCATCGGTACAAGACCGAATCGACATTCCGTCTTCTGCGTCGGTTCGTGACCAACAGGGCAACATCAGAAGTCAAGTCTGCGCCAAAGTGCCTTCGAACGGCGCCGGCGGATGCCCGAAAGGGAGTTGATCCCGCACCAATCCTCAGGATTTCGTTAGCGAGACAAGGGGACGGCGATCGCCGTTCCCTTGTCTCGTTGTTCGCAATTGCAAGCACTCCTCATGAAGATCGTTGTGACGGAACCATCTCGATCTGGCGCGCCTCAATGTATCTCCTCACTGCCAGTCGAGTCCCGATCCGGGCCCACGGCCACAACGCCCGCAGGCGTGCCACGCTCGCGTCAGGCGCGGAACCCGACGGAGCCGAGGGACACGTCGTCGCGCATGGCGAAGAACGGTCCCTGGAGATGCGATACATCGGCCCCAGCCGGCTCGCGCGCCGACCGACCGTAGCCCGATTCGCAACACATATTGGCGGCTTATTTGACTCGCATTTCCTCGCCTGCAAGGATGTGACTGAATCTCATTTTGGTGGCAGTTCGCAGGGAGGTGGCTTCGATGGCTCGCCAGAGTTGGCTGTTCTGCAACAGATGCTACCGAGACCAGATCTTCGCCTTTGTCTACAAGAACCACGGTCTCTTCAGCGGCGGTCACGAAGACTGGCGTTGCACCGTCTGCGGCGACTGCAACTACGGGCCGGCGCGCAATCACTGAGATCGACGATCGCAGGCAGATCGATCGATTCGTCGATTGACGGTTCTATGGAGGCTCCCATGATGCGCTTTCTGATCGGCTTGGCGTTGATGGGCCCCGGCGTGCTCGGCTACGTTGGCAGAGTTGTTCCTGAGGAGGCGGCAATTGTCGTGCTTGCGATTGGATTCATGATCGTTATCGGCTTCCAGGGAACAATGTGTCTGGCAAAAATCGCCTTCACAATCACTATTGGTTTGGTGATTGGCATATTCCGAGAGGTGTTTAGAGATTTTACCCTGTGAATGTTGAAAAGGTTTTGTGGTATTTATTCTGATCGCACTGACATACCCATTGCTTTCTAACCGTCCGCAAAGTGTCGCGAGCGCCGGTCTGCTGTAACGGCAAGGGTTGCTGTAAGCGGGGATATCACTGCTGCGGCAACAAATGGTGCAAGAATGGCGGCGGGGGCGGCGCCGGGACATGCAGAAAATTCTGGGTCAATACTGCGATTACGACGTTGAATGCTGCGGATCGGCGATTTGCTATGACAACGGGTGCGCCGGGCGTGTGTGTTGTCAGCAGTGGGGCTCCACCTGTCACTATGATTGTGACTGCTGCGGCGGCTTGTACTGCTACAGCGGAACCTGCCTCTACCCGTAGCATGGTCTTGGCACGCTGAGGATCTCGCTTTGGAGGCGTTCGACGTAGTCGATGTCATCGACGCGGCGAAGGCTAAGTCGAGGCTGAACCGCGGCTACAACTCCGACTTCTGGAAAATCTGCAAGCAAACGACGATCTCCGGCGTGTCCACCGCGCCGCCTGAACCTACCGCCGGTCGAGCCCCAGGTCCGGCCCCGCCGCGACATCATCCGACGGCGCGCCGCCTTCGAGCCAGGCGCGGAAACCGTCGGAGGCGAGGGCGACCCGCCATTGGTCCATGATCCGCATCGCCGTCGCCCGAGTGGCGCCGGCGAGTGGGCCGGCGCCGAGGCAGGCTTCCAGCAGCCAGGCTTCGAACGCGTCCGGATCGGGGTCGTCGTCGGCGGCGCGGGCGAGCAGGTCGCGTTCGATCTCCATGCCGAATGCGTCCGGCGTCGTATTGCGCTTGCGCCGCTTGCGCCGTCCTTCGCTGGCGTCCATCGAGGCGAGCAATTGGGCGCAAAACGGACCGGGCCGCAGCGGGGTTTCCCGCGTCGTTTCGTCCATCACCCGCCGCCTGGATCGTCCACGACGCTGACGCCGAGCCCGGCCGGCGGATCGGGCCGGGCCTAGCCGCGGTCCAGCGCCGCCAGATCGAGCTCGACCGACGCCAGATCGGCCAGCGCCACTTCGTCCGGCGCCCAGGCCCGCAGCGTCGCCAGCGATTTCAACGCCCCCTTGCAGCGATCGCACGTTTCGATCTGCGAGGCTTCGGTCGCTCCCTCCGGCGTCAACACGCCCAGCGCCTCATGGCCGGATTCACCGCAAAAGGCGCATTGCAACGCCGGCGCCGCCCAATCGGCGCCGCAACGGCCGCAGCGCAGGCGGCGCGCCCGCTCCAGCCCGCGCCGCTCCGCCGCCGCCGCCCACGCGCCGCAGATGGGGCAGGCGCCGTCGTGCCAGTCGGCTGGAATCAGCCCGCCGAACCGGCGGCGCAACGCCTGCAGCAACGGCATCGCCGCCACGCTGCCCACCGCCGCCAGCGCTTCAGGCGCGACATCGACCGCCGTGGCCAGGCGTTCGATCGCGGCGTCGTCGCCATTCAAGGTCGCCGCCAGCAGCGCCACGCCATCGAGATCGTGCGCTCCGGCCGCCGCGCCGAGCATCGCCAGTTCCGGGCCGCTTTCCGCCGCCCGGCGACACAACGTCCGCGTCGAATCGTCGATGACGCCCCGCGCGACCGGCAACCGCGCGCCGGCCAACAACGGCTGACCCGCCGGGAGATCGAACCCGAGCACGGCCTCCCCCGCCATCGTGTCCCAGGCGGGATCGCCCATCGCCTCGATCGCCGCCGCCAGCAGCGCCAGCAACGGCGCCGATTCCGGCTGCGCCGCCCAGATCGCCTCGATCCGCCGTCGCGCCCCGGCCGATGCAGTGGTCATGAATCGCTCCAACGAGTCGAGGAGTCGGGGAGTCGGGATGTCGGGAAGAAACGATCGAACCCATCGTCATCCCGAGCGAAGTCGAGGGATCTCGTACTTCAAGGACACAGAGGACGAGATGCCTCGACAGGCTCGGCATGACGATGGGGTGAGCGCCGCAACACTCCTTCTCGACTCCTCGACTTCTCGACTCCTCGACTCCGTCACGGCAACTTGTCGCGCGGGGTGTCGAAGTAGATCCGCGCTTCCGGCGTCTGGTTGCCGAGCAGGGCGACCGGGCTGCCGTGGTTGCCGACGTCCGCGCCGGGGCCGCCGTCGCGCACCCGCGCCGCTTCCGGGCCGCACCCGGCCAGCCCCAACGCCAGCGCCACGGCCGCCAGCGCCATCAGGATGGCGCGGCTGAAACAACTTCGCCGCTCCATCTCAGATCCGCTCCGACGAAAGGACGATCACCGCCCGCAACAGGAAACTGCCGATCAGCACCAGCGCCGCCGCCGTCGGGATCGACCACCGGCCGACGAGCCGGGGCCGCCAGTAGAAGAGCAAGGGGATGAGCGCCCCGATCACGACCACCCCGACCACCAGCACGATGCCCCAGACGCCGCCCCAGAGCGGACCGAGCAGCGAGCCGAGCGTGGCGGCGATCACGATCAGCACGAGCAATTCGAGCAGAATCGTCCAGATGTCCATCCGGTCGATCCAGGCGACGGAGCCTGCGTTCGTTCGGCCCCAGCCGAAGATGAGCATCGCCGCCGCGCCGGCCGAAACGCCGGAGAGGAGGAACAAGAGTCCGATCCAGGGCGAGTCCGCCCAGAGCGGACGGTTCGTCGCCGCCAGCACCCCTCCGGTGTAGCCGGCCAACATGAGGCCGAGGATGAGGCAGACGGCGGCGATCACCTTGCCGAGCCAGCCCCGCGCCAGCGCCGCGCTCGCCTCGGGAATTTTTCCCAGTTCCGCCAGCGCCCCCAGCGACGCCAGAAAGACGAAGAGGGCGAAAAGGCTGACGATCCAGATGCCGATCGAAATCGGCGAATACCACTTGACCATCAACCCGCCCGTTTCGGACTGGATCAGCATGTGCCAGAACCGTTCCGGCCGGTTCAGATCGATGATCAGGAGCGGGCCGCTGATCGCGATCGCGACCAGGGCAATGAAATAGCCGACGCGGGCCATGCTCCGATCGGCCGCGACGCCGAACAGATCGAGCATTCCCGCGAGGAACGCCGAGCCGCCGGCCAGCCCGCCGAGAAAGAAATAGAAGACGATGAGCCAGCCCCACTCCGGCGAATGCGTGAAGAAGGTGTCCGACGGCGCCTGCGCCAGGAGTTCAAGCATGGGGCGCCTCCTCGTCGCTGCCCAGGGTCATGCCGGGGTCGGTCGCGCCGCGATCGGAAATCTGTTCGGCCCGGGCTTCGGCGGCGAATTCGTCCATCCGCCGCTTGCGCAGGCCGAGCAAGCCGAGCAGGCCGACGCCGACCGCCCCCACAGCGGCGAGCCCGACGTTCGCCGGCAGATGCTGCGACGGCAAGGCCGGGTGGTTCGGCAAGCCGTAGACTTCCGGCTCATCGTCCAGCAGGTAGAACGCATTCAACCCGCCGAGGAACGACTCGTCGGCGCCGTAGAGCCGGGGTTCGGGCCGGCTCTCCGGCCGCGGCTGGCTCTTCAACTGCTCGAGCCGCGCTTGCGCCCGTTGCTTCAACTCGGCGATCGGGCCGAACTGGATCGACGCCGTCGGACACGCCTGGGCGCAGGCGGGCTCCATTCCCCTGTGGAGCCGGTCGTAGCAGAGGGTGCATTTCATCGCCGTGTTGTTGACCGGGTTGATGTCGATCACGCCGAACGGACAGGCGCCGATGCAATCGCGGCAGCCGTTGCAGACATCGGCCTGGATGACGACCGTGTCGTACTCCGTCCGCATGATCGCCCCGGTCGGGCAGACTTCGAGGCAGCCGGCTTGCACGCAATGCTTGCAGACATCGCTCATCATCAGCCAGCGGCCGTTCGTCCGGTCCTCGCTGAATTGCTCGATGAACTTGACGTGCCGCCAGTGCTGGCCGTCGAGCCGCCGCGTGTTGTCGTACGAATCGCCCGACAGCGTGTTGACGCCGCCGTTGCGCGAGGAAAGGCCGTTCCAGTTCTTGCAGGCGACTTCGCACGCCTTGCAGCCGATGCAGACGGAAGTGTCGGTGTAAAAGCCGAGCGGCTCCGGCGGAAACGCGCCGGGCGGCGCGTAGGCCGACGCCGGCGGAATGCTCGCCAGCGGAACCGGCGTTCCCCCGGCGGGCGTGGCGGACGGAGGAGCGGCCGTCGTCGCGGCCGGCGTCGCGCTCTGCTGGGCCATCACGCCTTCTCCAGATTGCAGACGAACGCCTTCCCCTCATGAATGGTCACGTTCGGGTCGCCGACCATCAGCGCCAGATTGTTTGTGACGTCGCCAGTGACGACCCCCTGATAGCCGAAATGCCACGGCAGCCCGACGTGATGCAGCGTCTTGCCGTTGACCGTCAGCGGCTGCATCCGGCGGGTCACGAGCGCCTTGGCGACGATCTGCCCGCGCGGCGTCGAGATGCGGACGTATTCGGTGTTGCCGACCCCTTTTTCGGCGGCCAGTTCCGGGCTGATCTCGGCGAAAAGTTCCGGCTGCAATTCCGCCAGCCACGGCAGCCAGCGGCTCATCACGCCCGAAAGGTGATGCTCCGTCAGGCGGTAGGTGGTCAGGACGTAGGGGAACTGCGGATCGGCCGGCTGCGCCCGCGGGTTGCCGTCGATGTCCCACCGCTTGAGGACGGGACTGCTCTGCTGCTTGGGATAGAGGAGATTCGGCGCCGGCGATTCGATCGGCTCGTAGTGGGTCGGGAACGGACCGTCGACGAGGCCGCTCGCCGCGAAGAGCCATCCCTTGCCGTCCGCTTTCATGATGAAGGGATCGGTTCCGGAAAGGGCATCGAGGCCGGTCGCGCCGGGCTTCGCCTTGGCGCTCGGCGCCTTGGCGAGAGCGAAATCGGGCACGTCGAGCCCGGTCCATTGCCCCGGCTTGCCGGTCGTCGGGTCGGGCATGTTCGGGTCCCACCAGACCCACGCCTTGGCTTCGCTCCAGGGCGTGCCGTCCGGCTTGGCCGAGGCGCGGTTGTAGAGCGCGCGGCGATTGGCCGGCCAGGCGAAGCCCCAACTCAATTCGGCGCCGGTCAACTCCTTGCCATTGAGTTTGGCCGTTTTCGGCGCCGGGTTGCGGCTGGCCGCCCGCAGGTTTTCGATGCCCGGCTTCGGGTACATGCCGGAGTAGATCCAGGAAGCGCAGGTGGTGCTGCCGTCCGCTTTCAGCGCGGCAAAGCCGGCGAGATGCTGGTCCGGCTTGCCCGTGACGAAGCCGTTGATCTCGCGGATGACCTTCAGCGCGCTCGGCTCATCCTTGATCCGCCAGTTGGCGACTTCTTCCGGGTCCGGCTCGTAATCCCAGGTCATGTTGAGGAAACCCTGGTCGCGCGGCTCCTTGCTGCCGGCATAGAGTTGCTTGAGCCGCTTGCCGAGGTGATAGGTGAACCACATGTCGGAGCGGGCGTCGCCCGGCGGATCGGCCGCCTTGTGGTGGAACTTGATCAACCGCTGGGTGTTGGTGAAGGTGCCTTCCATCTCCCCCACTTGCGCCGAGGGGAAGAAAAAGACTTCCGTCTTGATCGATTCCGGCGACAACTCGCCATTCTGGATCTCGGGCGAGCGGTACCAGAACGACGCCGTCTCCGTCTCGAAATTGTCCTTGACGACGAGCCAGTCGAGATTGGCCAGCGCCTTGCGCTGGAAGCCGGCGTTTTGGCCGCCGACGGCCGGGTTTTGGCCGACGGCGAACATCCCTTTCACCCGGCCTTCGGCCATCGCGATCATCATCGGCATGTGGGAATGGTCGCCGGTGATGCGCGGATGCCAGGCGTAGCCCCAATCGTTGTCGGCCGTCGCCGCGTCGCCGTAGACCGACTTGAGGTAACTGACGAAGAATTTCGGCGTGTTCGCCCAATACCCTGTCGCCAGCGTTTCCGTCTTGAGGTAATCGGCGACCGTTTCGTGGTTTTTCAGGATCGACGGCGCCGCCATGTAGCCGTGGATCGAATGGTAGAGGGTCGGCACGTCGGTGCTGCCCTGGATCGTGGCGTGGCCGCGCAAGGCGACGATGCCGCCGCCGGGCCGCCCCATGTTGCCGAGGAGCAACTGCAGCAGCGCCGCCGTGCCGATCATCTGCGGCCCATAGGTGTGCTGCGTCCAGCCGACCGCGTAGCAGATGGCGCTCGTCTTGTCCGGCCCCGAATTGTTCAGCATCGTGTCGGCGACGCGGACGAATTGATCTTGCGGGCAGCCGGTGATGTTTGCGACCATCTCCGGCGTGTAGCGGCTGTAGTGCTTCTTCAACAACTGGAAGACGGACATCGGATTTTGCAGCGTCGGGTCGGTCGTCGCCGGCGGCGGGACCAGGCTCTTGACGAGATCGTCGTAGGGCGGCTTGCCCGAAACCGGCTGCTGCGCCGCGCCCGGCTGGCCCGATTGCACCCCCTGCTCGCCCGATTGCGCCGTGGCGGCGGAGCGCCCGGCTTCGCCGACGGCGGTTCCCGCGTATTGCCAGGTCTTCGAAACATATTGGCCGATGAAGCCGTTGAGGCCCCACTTGCCTTCCTTGTACGGGCCGAGGCCACTGAAGACGCCTTCGAGATCTTCCGTGTCCTTGAAATCGGGGTTGATGAGCGTCGCGGCGTTGGTGTAGGTCTTGACGTATTCCTGGAAAAACGGCTCGTCGTACCACCGCTTCGAATTCAGGACGTGGTTGATGATCCCGCCGAGGAAGGCGATGTCCGTGCCGGCCCGGATCGGCGCGTGGATGTCGGCCATCGCCGTCGTCCGCGTGAAGCGGGGGTCGGCGTGCATGATCGTCGCCGGATTCGGCTGGCGGAGTTTGGCCTGCATCACCCAGCGAAACGCCACCGGGTGGCATTCGGCCATGTTCGAGCCTTCGATCAGGATCGCGTCAGAATGAACCAGGCTGCCCGGATACGTGGTGGCCGCGCCGCGGCCGAGTCGCACCCCCAGACCGGGGACGCTGCTGCTGTGTCATATCCGGGCCTGGTTTTCGATGGCGACGATCCCCAGCCCGCGCAACAATTTTTGCTGCAGATGGTTCCATTCGTTGTCGATCGTGGCGCCGCCGAGGGAAAAGATCTCCAGCGACGACATCTGCGTCTTGCCGTCGTCGCTCTTTTCGACGAACGTCGCGTCGCGCGTTTTCTTGACGCGATCGGCGACCATGTCGAGCGCCTTGTCGAGATCGATCTTCTGCCACGAATCGCCGCCCGGCGCCCGATAGAGGACGTCGGTGACCCGGTTCGGATTGACGTGGAGTTGATAGATCGCCGCTCCCTTGGGGCAGAGATTGCCGTGGTTGATCGGCGAGCGGAGATCGCCTTCGACATTGACGATCTGATCGTTGGCGGACCAGACGACCGTGTCGCAGCCGACCGCGCAATAGGGACAGACGCTGGGATACGGTTTGGCGTTCTGGAGTCGGAGCGCCTGCGCCCGGACGATGGCGGGCCGCAGATCGACGCCGAGCGCGGCAAGACCGCCGAGCGCGGCGCCGCCGGCGCTGAGGCGGAGAAAGCCCCGTCGCGAGAGGACAACCCGGTCCATGCCGACCTCCTCGGCGAGCCGCGACGCCGGCCCGCGCCGGCCGATCGCGCGCATCCCCGGGGAGCGGCCCGGCGTACGAGAACGACCCCGGGGCTGGTGCGATGCTACCACCCTGCGCCACAGCGTCAAGTGCGATCGTCTGTCCCGACGGCGTCGCGGGATGAATCGGCGCCGCAATTTCGTCCTGTCCGACAAAGTCGCCGGCCGACGCGCCGACGACCACGAACGGCATGCCGTCTGCGTCCACGCAGAGGGGGCGCGAAGCGCCCGAGCGACAGGGGTGAACATGACGACGACAAAGGCGCATCGATTGACGATTCTGGCGGCGTTTCTTTCGCTGATCGCCGCGCTGGCGCATTTCTGGGTGATGCCGGAGCACTTCGCCGAATGGTGGGGCTACGGCGCGTTTTTCCTCGTGGTCGCCTGCGCGCAGGCGCTTTATGCGCTGTTGCTGCTGCGGGAGCGATCGAGCCGGTTGCTCTGGGCCGGCCTCCTCGGCAACCTGGCGATCATCGTCCTCTGGGCGTGGACGCGGACGGTCGGCATTCCGTTTTTCGGTCCGCACGCCGGCGAAGTGGAAGACATCGGCGCGATCGACATCGTCTCCAAGGTCGTCGAGGCGCTTTTGATCGCCGTCCTTGCGATGCTGCTGCGCGACGAACAGACGCCGGAGGGGACTCGGGCGCCGCGGCAAACGCGGCCGGCGCGTCGGTCGCTGGAAAGCGGTCGATCGGCGTAACCGCCGCGGGCGCGCCCGTCCGATCAGGTATGATCGGATGACGCATGATGCGCTGTGCGCGGAGCGGTCGAATCGGCGGCTCCACCGCGAACGCGCGGAACGGAGACGAGCCGATGCTTCGACCGATGCGGCCTGTTCGCGTGGCGGGTCTTCTGTTCGTGGCGGCCTCGCTCGCCGCCCTGGCCGGCGGCGCGATCGGCATCGGCGGCGCCGGCGCGCACGCCGCCGACGGTAACCCGGCGCGCATCCAGGCCGGATCGTGCGGCAATCTCGGCGCGGTCGCCTTTCGCCTGAACGGCGTCGGCGCCACGGTGTCGCCCGACGGCACGCCGATTCCGCCGCCGGAGCGGGTCGGCGCGAATGCCGCGTTCCCCGCCGCCGTCAGCATCACGACCATCGACGATCTCTTTTCCCACGTCGCGCCGGGAGAACGGGCGATCGTCGTCTATGAAAGCGACGAGGCGATGGACCATGTCATCGCCTGCGGCGACGTCGCCGGCGTGATGACACGGCAGATGGCGGGGATGACGATGCCGGGCGATCAGATCGTGCTCGGCCTCGGCGACGCGAATGGGTCGGGCCTGACGGGCTTCGCCGTCATCGAATCGATCGAAGGCGGCAAGACGATGGTCGCGGTCTATCTCGACGCGGGCGCGACGGGAACCCCCGTCGCGACGCCGGCGGCGTGACGAGGAGAGCCTGAGCGCGATGCCGCACAATCACCAGCACAGCCACCAGCATGGGCCCGCCACCTACAACCGCGCGTTCGCGATCGGCATTGCGCTCAATCTCGGCTTCGTCGCCGCCGAAGCGGTTTTCGGCGTGCTCGCCCATTCGCTGGCCCTCGTCGCCGACGCCGGCCACAACCTGAGCGACGTCCTCGGCTTGCTGCTGGCCTGGGGGGCGGCGGCGCTGGCGCGGCGCTG
>JAICJJ010000122.1 GCA_025928535.1 Thermomicrobiales bacterium | reverse complement strand
GCATCGCCTGGCGCTTCGGGATCGACGATGCCCGCGTCAAACTCGTCCATTGCTACCCCATCCCGGAACCGGACACGTCAACCATGTCGGCGTACTCAGGATGACGGGGGTGGGGGGATGCGGCGCGGCCGAAGGCGGCCGACCGGATGCGGGACACGCATGCGATCGGGTCGCCGAATACCTGCCACAATGGCGCGGGCGCTGACGGGGCGGCGAAGAGACGAGGAGGGCGGGCCATCGACCCGGTCGCGATCGCGCTGGTGGCGGTGGCCGCGTTCATTCACGCCGCCTGGAACCGCGCGCTCCATGTCGAAGGCGACCGGGTCGCGGCGCTGACCGTGGCCGGGTTGGTCGCCGGCGTGGCGCTGCTGCCGGCGATCGTGATTCGGCCTCCCGTCGGGACGGCGCCGTTGATCGTCGGCTCGGCGCTCTGCCAGACGGGCTACGCCCTGGCCCTCGCCGCCGCCTACCGGCGCGGCGCGCTTTCCGTCGCCTACCCGATCGGGCGCGGCACGGCGCCGCTGCTGGTCACGCTCGGCGGGTGGGCCGTCCTCGGACAGACGCCCGCGCCGCTCGCGCTCGCCGGCGCGATTTCGCTCGCCGGCGGCCTCGGCCTGATCGGTCTCGCTGGGTGGCGCAACGCCCAGCGTGGCGCGGTCGGCTTCGCCTTGCTCGCCGGCGTCGGGATCGCCGGCTACTCGCTGATCGACGCCCGCGCCGTGCAAAGCGCCTGGCCGCCGGCCTATCTCGGCGCGACGCTGCTGATCGAAGGGGCGCTCCTCGCCGTTCGGCTCCGCTACGATCCGGCCGGTCCGCACCTGCTCGGTCGCCTGCGCGGCGCGTTCGGCATTGGCGTGCTGATCGCGATCGGCACCGTCGCCGCCTATCTGCTGGTGTTGTTCGCGTTCCAGCGGTCGGCCGCCGGCCGCGTCGCAACCATGCGGGAAGCGTCGGTCGTCATCGGCCTGGCCTTGGCGCGGGAAGGGGTCGGGCTGCAGGTGTGGCTCGGAGCCGTCCTGGTCGCCACGGGCGCGATCCTGGCGGCAGGGTGATTTCAAGCCGAGAGCAGAAGCGGCCGGCGCCGCTGAATTTTGCAGCGGACTACCGAGGAGGAAGCGATCATGCCGTACGCCGATCCGACGCAGCAATTGGTCGTCGAGGTCTTCGTTCGCGATGCCGCGCGCTCGCGGGATTTCTACGAACGGCTCGGCTTCGTCGTCCGGGAAGACCGCGGCGAATTCGTCATCCTCGCCTGGGACGACTGCGCGCTCTTCCTCGATGAGCGACCCGACCTGACGCCGCCGTCCGCGCCGGTCGCCAACGTCCGGGTGATGACGCCGGATGTCGACGCCATCTGGGCGCGCGTCCAGGAATCGGGCGTCCCGATCGTCGCGCCGATCGCCGATCGCCCGTACGGCTTGCGCGACTTCACCATCGCCGATCCGGACGGGTTCGGCGTCCTCTTCGGCGCCTGGCTCGCCCCCGACCATCAGGACTGAGCCCGCGTCGTGCGGTCGGCGGTTCGGGATCGTGACGTTCCCGCCTGCCACGATCGACCGATCCGGATTTGCGCCGGCGATTTCCGGATATCCTCACGCTGGCAGACCGGTGACGGCGGAGAAGGAACGCGTCCGGGCTGGGGAGGAAACCACGATGGCGCAGCACAATTGCATTTTCTGCGCGATCGTCGCGGGCGCGGCGCCGGCCAGCGTCATCCATGACGACGCTGCCACGCTCGCCTTCCTCGACATCAACCCCGTGACCCCCGGCCACCTGCTCGTGATCCCGAAACGGCACGCGTCGACGCTGGCGAATCCCGATCCAGCGGATGGAGCCCGGTTGTTCGTCGTCGCGATGCAGGCCGCCGCCGCGCTGCGGTCGTCCGGGCTCCGCTGCGAAGGCGTCAACTTTTTTCTGGCGGACGGCGAAGCGGCGGGGCAGGAGGTGTTTCACGTCCACCTCCATGTCTTCCCCCGCTTCGCAGGCGACGGTTTTCGCATCGTCGAAGGCGGGATCGCCCACCCGTCGCGCGCCGACCTCGACGCCATCGCCTCCCGCCTCCGCGCCGCGCTGCCTTGAACGGATTTCCTCCCACCGCTGGCCGCCAACCCGCCCTTCCCCGCCAACCTGCCGTACACTCACCGGCGGAGCGCGCGCTCCCGCTGACCCGCCTCGCGACGGAGGTCCCGAACCGCCAATGGTCGACGCACATCTGGTCGAAGCGATGCTGACCGAACTCGCCCACCACGGCGCGGTCGGGGAAAGCGGCGTCAGCCGTCTCGTCTACAGTCCGGAATGGGTCGCCGCGCAGGATCAGGTCGCGGATTGGTTCGCCGACGCCGGCTTGCGCGTCGAACGCGACGCCGCCGGCAACGTCTGGGGATTCCTCGACGGGAGCGAGCCGGGCACGGCGATCGTCACCGGCTCGCACATCGACAGCCAGAAGCCGGGGGGGCGCTTCGACGGCGCGCTCGGGGTCGTCGCCGGCGCGCTCGCCTTGCGCGCCCTACGCGAACAAGACGGCCGGCCGCGCCGCACGCTCGCGGCCGTGTCGCTCGCCGAAGAAGAAGCCTCGCGCTTCGCCCGCACCAATTTCTGGGGCAGCCGCGCCATCACCGGCGCCATCGCGCCCGGCGAAGCGGAACGGATGCGCGCCATCGACGGCCCGACGATGGCCGAGGTGATGCACGATGTCGGCCTCGACGCCGCGCGCCTGCCCGAAGCGCGGCGCGACGACATCGGAGCCTTCATCGAACTGCACATCGAGCAGGGCCCGCTCCTCGATGCGGCCGGCGTTCCGGTCGGCATCGTCGAGCGGATCACCGGCTACCGGCAATACTGGCTCGAATTGCGCGGTCAGGCGAACCACGCCGGCACGACGCCGATGGACCTGCGACGCGATCCGATGGCCGGGGCGGCCGAGATCATCTCCGGCGTCATCGCCACCGCGCAGCGGATGGGCCGCCCGGCCGTGACGACCGTCGGGCGGATGGTGGTCGAGCCCAACGGACGCGCGGTGGTGCCGGAGCGGGTCGCCTTCACCATCGATGCCCGTCATCCCGATCCCGACGCCCTCGCCCTCCTGCTCGAACGACATGAAGGACTCTGGAGCGAAGTCGCGCGGCGGCGCGATCTCGATCTCCACGTCCGGACCGACAGCGATCGTCCTCCGGTCGCCAGCGACCCCGAACTCGTCGCGGCCCTTGCCGCCGCCGCCGCGGATGCCGGCGTCGCGACATTGCCGATGACGAGCGGCGCGGTGCACGACGCGATGCAATTCGCCGCTGTCTGTCCGATCGCGATGTTGTTCGTGCCGAGCCAGGGCGGCGTCAGCCATTCGCCGCTGGAATACACCGACCCCGCCGCCGCCGCCGCCGGCATCGACGTGCTGACCCGCGCGCTACGCCGGCTGGCATATTGACGGAGTTCCCTCCCCCCTACCCGCGGCCCGGAGGGCGCCCCGCCCGCTGTGGCAGGCGAGGGGAAACGTTCGTCTCCCCTCGCCCATTGCGATGGGCGAGGGGGCGGGAGGTGAGGGGCGCCAAGGAGATGATCGTGCCCGAGCAGGAATCAGCGACTATCCGTCCCATCGTGGCAATCGCGTCGCCGCTCGAAATGGAACTCGTCGCGCGCATCGTCGCCGCCGCGCGGGGGCGGGCCGACATTCGCAGCCGGCCCGATTTGCTGCCGTCGCCGCGGTATGTCGCCGACCATGGCGATCCCGCCTGGCGCCGCTCGCCGTCCCAGCAGGCCGAATGGCGGGCGATGTTGCGCGACGCCGACATCCTCTGGGATCTGCCGCACGGCGAACCGGCCGGTCTCCTCGAAATCGCGCCCAATGTCCGCTGGATTCAGACGACGTCGGCCGGCGTCGGGCCGACGGTGCAACGGCTCGGCCTCGCCGATTCAGAGGTGATCGTCACCACCGCCAGCGGCATCCACGCCCAGCCGCTGGCCGAATTCGTCTTCGCCGCCCTGCTCTACTGGACCAAGCAGTTGCCTGGCATGCTCGCCGATCAGCGCGCGCACCGCTGGGAACGCTTTTGCGCCACGGAATTGCGGGGCAAGACGATGGCGATCGTCGGACCTGGTCGGATCGGGCGCGAAGTCGCGCGCATCGCCCGCGCGTTCGGCATGCGCGTCTGGGCAACGGCGCGGCGGCACGATCCGGAACGCGCCGCCGAACTGGGCCTCGATCGGCTCTTCGGCCGTGACGAACTGCCGGCCATGCTCGCGGAAGCCGATTGCCTGGTGCTGGCGACGCCGCAGACGCCGGAAACGACCGATCTGATTGGCGCCGGCGAATTGGCGGCGCTCAAACCGGGCGCCGTCCTCATCAACATCGCGCGCGGCTCGGTGCTCGACGAAGACGCCCTGATCGCGGCGCTCCGCTCCGGCCAAGTCGGCTTCGCGGCGCTCGATGTCGCTCGGGTCGAGCCGTTGCCGGCCGATTCGCCGTTGTGGGACATGCCGAACGTGCTGATCTCGCCCCATTCCGCCAGCACCGCCGACAGCGAAAACGGCAAACTGGTCGAGCGATTCATCGCGAATCTGGAGCATTTCCTCGCCGGCCGGTTCGACGAGTTGGCGCCGCAACTCGACAAACGCCGGGGCTATTGACCGGACCGGGCGGACATCGCTCCGCCCGGTCCGCGAAGATGGTCTGGCAAACGGGTCGTTACTCGGCCGGTTCTTTGGCCAGACCGGCGCGCCCGCTCGCCCAGGCGACCCCGGCCGCGACCACCGCGCCGACGCCGAGCAAGGTCGACACGCCGTTGAACCCGCTCACGCCGACGCCGGTGCGCGGCAGTTTCGCCGGCGCCGCGCCGCCGACCGCCCGCATGCGGCGGTTGCCGCCGCCCCCGCCGCCAACCGCGCGCGGGGCCGCCATCCGCATCATCGCCGGCGGTTTCGGCATCCGCATCTGAGCCGCTGGCTGCATCGGGCGCTTCGGTTGCGTCGGCAAGACCACGACCGCCTCGGCGACCGCGCCTTTCGTCGCCGCGCCGACGCCGCTCGCGGCTGCCGCGCTCGCGACCGCGCCATTGGTTTCCGCCACGCCATGCGCATTCGCCATCGCGTTCGCCGCCGCGCCTTGCGCGATCGACACGCCCTGGTTCGTGCTCGCCGATCCGGCCGCTCCCATCGCCGCCGCCAAGCGCTGCTGCACCACAGCTTCGGCCGAGGCGGCGGCGCCGGCCGCGCGCGCCATCCCGGCGCCGACGGTGGTCTGGGCCGTTGCCGACCGCTCCATCAGGGACGACGCGCCGAGGGCCGCCGCCCCGGCCGCGCCGACAAGCAGGGCGCGGCGCGTCATGCCGCCGCGCGTCATCGCTACGAACTGACCGGGAGACGCTCGTTCCGGGCTGTTCATCGCTGAGCCTCCGATTCCAGGCGCTACGGGACGCTGGCATCTGTCGCTCCCGCTCAACGGGAGAGCGCAAGCGATGTGGCCGAAGCAAGAATGATGCCCACTGTCGATTCCTCCCGTCTGGCAGGCCACGCAAGCGGCGATCGGCCCGGACCGAGGGCGGTTCACCATTTTTTCACGATTTTTTCACGACACCATGGACGTGCATTCATGCAGATTTCAAGCCGACGGGAGATGATGATGCCACTGGAGCTTCCAGGCTCCACGGGAGGCGCTCCCGATCGGTCCGATTTCACGCCGCGGATCCACCCCCCCGGAGAAGCGGCCGCCACCAATCGCGATCGATCGGGAGTTCCCACCCTTCCCCCCTTTCGGCGCCGCAAATGACGATCGGATCGAAACCGGGCGACCCGTTGGACGATTCGATGTATTTTCCGGTCGCCGAACCGGCGCGGGCCCGAGTTCACGGTCCACGTTGCGCTTTCACCATTTTTTCATCGAAGCGGACCGCATTTCCCACGTTCCGCTCATGATTCCACCGTAGGTTGAGATGGGCATGCGATGAATCGATGCGGGCGCCGACGCGCCCGCCGCGTGAAGTGGAACGGTCCCGTTGGCCGGATCGAGGGTGCACCGGGTGAGCAGACGGAGCCGCCGAACGACGCCAGCGCGGCGACGCGACGCCGTGGCCGCGGCGGCCTTTTTCGCGCCGTCCCCGGACGATCTCGGCTTGCGTCCGCTCGCCGCCTCCGCCGACGCCGCCAGCCGCCGCTCGCTGCTGATCACCGCCATGAGTCAGGAACTGCGCACCCCGATGAACGCGATTCTCGGCTACGCGCACCTCCTCCTCGAAGACCGGAGCCAGCAACTGACGTCGCAACAACGGGAAGACATTCGTCAATTGCAGACGAGCGCCAAACGGCTCGCGCACGCGATCGACGACGTCATCGAATTGACGCGCCTCGAATGTGGACGCGTCGAATTGGCGATCGAGTCGACCGACATGGTCGCGCTCGCGGCGGAAGCGCGCCGCCGCGTCCTGGCGTCGACCGCGCTAGCCGACGACCGGATCACGCTCAGCCATGCCGAAGGACCGATCTGCGCCGATGTCGATCCGATGCGCCTGCTCGACGCCTGCGTCGCGATCGTGCGCGATCTCTTGCGCCTCTCGCCGAATCGGCCGCTCACGATCGCGATCGTGCGGGACGGCGCGGATTGCGAGGTGACCATCGGCGCCGAACCGGATGCGGAGCCGGCGACGAGACGCCCGGCGCGCCGCCCCGCCGAGGCGCTCCCCTGGGGCGCCCCCGCGCTGGACATCGCCGCCGCCGCCCGGCTCGTCGAATTGCTCCATGGCTCATTCGCGGTCGAAGGCAATCCGGACGCCGGATCGCGCGTCATCATGCGCCTGCCGCTGACGCCGAACGAGCGGTGACGGCTGGCCAAGCCAGCAAGCGAACGAGTAGTATCCGGGCGCGGCATCACGCCGCGCTCGTCGCACAGGTCTCGTTCGGAGGGAATCGGTATGCGTCGATTTGGACTCATCGCGGCGGTCCCGCTGGCCGCGCTGCTCTTCACCGGCTCGGTCGCGGCCCAGACCGCCACGCCGTCGGCGGACGAAAATGCGCCGGCGCGCGTCCTGTCGCCGCAAGATTGCACGGGCGACCCGATGGCCGCCGACGCGCTGATCGCCGCCGCCACGGCGAAGCCGGCGGCCCCGACCTACAAACTGACCATCCCCCTCGGCGAAGCGTCCGACGCCAAGACGCGGTCGTCCGTCTCCGACACGATTCGCACCTTCATGTCCTGCCTCAACGCCAATGACAACGCCCGCGCCGCCAACTATCTGACGCCGACCGGCATCTTTCTCGTCTACGGCGCGTCGGCCAGCAACCCGCAGTCCGCGGCGACGTTCAAGGAGTCGCTCGGCAAGACCCCGACGCCGCGCACGGCCGAGCAATCGCTCCGCTTGCTGAACGAGTCTGATGTGGTCGATCTCGGCGACAACTAGGTCGCCGCCCTGGTCGCCGTCAACGATCCGACGACCTTGCCGCGCGGCCCGCAGACGCTCTTGCTCGTGCTGCACAACGACAATGGCACGTTCAAGATCG
>JAICJJ010000638.1 GCA_025928535.1 Thermomicrobiales bacterium | reverse complement strand
GCGGGGGTCCATGCTCGTCTTCCGGATGCGGTGAAACGCTTCCGATTCGCGCAAGCCGTGGGTTTCCATCAAGATGCCTTTGGCCCGCTCGACCAGTTTGCGCGTTTCGAGCGCTTCCTTCAGATCGCCGACTTCCCGTTCCAGCGAGCGGAATTCGTCGAAGCGGGCGATCGACAATTCGATCACCGGCAGCAACTCGGTCTGGCGGAACGGCTTGACGACGTAGCCGACGACGCCGGCATCCTTGGCGCGTTCGACCAGCCCCTGATCGGAATAGGCGGTGAGGAGGACGACCGGCGCGATCTTTTCGCGCGTCAGTTCTTCGGCGGCGGCGATGCCGTCGACGCCGGGCATCTTGATGTCCATGATGACGAGGTCCGGCCGAAGTTTGCGCGCGAGGTCGAGCGCGTTGCGGCCATCGCCCGCTTCGCCGACGACATCGTAGCCAAGTTCGGTCAGCATTTCGCGCAGATCGAGCCGGATCAGCGATTCGTCGTCGGCGATGACGATGCGCTGCCGAACGGCGGTTTCCTCGGAAGGCGAAGCGGTGAGCATCGGCGTGCGTCCCTGCGAAACGTCGTCGAGTCGAGCGCCGACCCGGCGAGCGGGCAAACGAATGGCCCGCCGCGCGAGAGGGGGAAGACGAAGCAGGCGCAACGGGCATGAAAAAGGGTCGGGGCGAGAGGATTCGAACCTCCGACCACCGGTACCCCATACCGGTGCGCTACCGGGCTGCGCCACGCCCCGACTGCACGCAGTATATCATGAGCGGTTCACGGATCGATCGGCAACGGGCGGCGGAAGGACGGGCTGTGGGAAGCATCGGCTGGCGGAAAACGATCGGAGTTGGCGCCGGCGATGCCTGACACGACCGGCATCACGCCGGACTTGCTGCTGCCGCTCGCCATCATCTGGCTGGCGCCGGCGATCTGGATTTACATCGACGTGCGGTTGCGCGGCGGCCGGGCGATCGTCTGGGCGACGGAATGGCTGATCGCGAGCGGCATCGCGCTGGTCGTGCTGCGGCCGTTGATCTGGCTGCCGGCGAACGCGATCGGCCTGGTCGTCTATCTCTTCGTTCGCCCGAAAGCGCGCGACGCGCTGCCGGCCCGACGTGAGACGAATTCCGCGCCGCTTCCATCGGCCGCGAACTCAGGTCCTGATCCGCTCGATGGCCAACGAACCGAAGGCGCCGCCGGCGCAGCGATGAAGTCCGATCGGGACCGTCAAACGCTTGAGGGCGAGCGCTGAAGCGCCGCATCGGGAATCGGGCGGACTGACGATGCCGGACCGTCGTGCCGTGTCCGGTGTCCGGTGTCCTGCGGATGGGCAATCTTCCCAATCGACGTCAGGCCCGCCAGCCCCGATGCTGTGCTTGCCGGCCAGCAGGTTGCGCCGGCGGTTGACGTGCAAGGAGGCGGATCGTGGAGAGCGGACGATTCGACCGGATCACCCGGATCATCGGCGCGCCGGCCACGCGGCGGTTGGCCGGGAAGATGGCGCTTGGCACGATCATCGCCGGCGTCCTAGCCGGCGCCGCTGGCGAGTCCGCGGAGGCGACCTGCATTCGTCGCTGCATCGTGC
>JAICJJ010000600.1 GCA_025928535.1 Thermomicrobiales bacterium | reverse complement strand
TTGACCACGTCGGTGACGAACGTGTCCAGATCGATGGACGCGCTGGCGAGGTGCGCCCGCTCGCCGAGTCCGGTGCAGGTGACGGGGTAGACATCGTGGCCGGCCGCCCGCAACAGCGGTGCGACCTTGTGCCAGACGAAGGCGCCGGTCCATTGCCCCGGGACCAGGACGAACGTCGCTCGCCCACCCGTGGCCGCCGCCGGGGAGGCGTCTTGCGCGGCGGCCGGGATCGGCGTGCCGACGCGCGCGGCGAACCCGGCCGCCGCCGCGCCAGCGGCGCCGATGAATACGGAGCGGCGGTCCACCTGCCGGTCGCCAACACGATCGTTGCCGATGGTCGTGGTTCGAGGGCCCATTGCTCTGCTCCTTCGCGAACCCGACGACAACCTGACCGATCGTCAAAGCAGCCCCGGCGCGCCGCGAATCTCAGGGCAGCGCGCATGCGAACCCCTCGAACTGAGCGTCGCGTCCAAGACACGCACATCCAGGCCACGACGACGGGCCCGGCGATCGGTTCGAGCGAATTGTCCGGCGCGGCCGAGCGCGACGCATCGTAGAACCTACGTAACGCCTGCTGACATCGTTCCAGTCTCGTGCGAGTTGGCGTCCGACGTGGTCAGCGACTTCGGGAAGCGCGCCGGCGGCGCTGTTGTCGCGCGGCGGCTACGTCGCGCCGTCGCCGGTCGCCAACAGCCACGCCGCCCAATCGTCGGGCGGCCCCGCATTCCAGTCGGCGCCGCCCAGCCCGCCCGGCAGGATGCCGTCCGGCGCGAGGCGGAAGACGGCCAGAACGTGCATCGCGCGCGTCATGGCGACATAACGGAGGCGGCGTTCGAGCGTGTCGCGTTCGACCTGCTCGCCCGCTTCGGCGCCAGCCGCCGTCGCCAGCGCGGCCGGCGCGTAGTCGTAGAGGGCGACCACCGGGAATTCCAGTCCTTTCGCCGAGTGGTAGGTCAGGATCTTCAGCGCCGATCCGGCCAGATTGAGCGCCTGGCCCGAACTGAATTTCGCCGGCAAGCCGAACTTGCCGAGCCGGTGCTCCAGATCGTGGCCGACGTCGTTGGTCGGAATCAGCACCGCGCACGAGCCGACCGGGATGCGCAGGGTGCGGGTGGCGGCGCGAATGTAGTCATGGATCGATGTCGCCGCCTCTCCCGCGTTGGCGACCGGGATCGCCGCCGGCTGCGGGCCGTGCCGGCGGTAGGTCACCGGTTGACGATCCGGATCGGGCGCCCAGGCGGATGCGGCGGCGCCGATTTCGGCGGTCGAGCGGTAGCACGACGTCAGCGTGCCGACCCGGCCGCGCAGCCGCAATTCATCGTGGATGCCGCTCCAACTGAATCCGTTGCCATAGATTTGCTGCCCGCTGTCGGCCGTCAGGAACAGGCGATCGGGCGAGGCGCAAAGGCCGATCAGCAGCCGGATCGTCGTCGGATCGAGGTCTTGCGCTTCGTCGATGACGACGCCGTCGTATTTGAGCCGGACGCGCCCCGATTCGACGAGGCGCATCGCGTCGCGCCGGGTCTGGGCGTAGGTGCGGTAATTCTTGTCACGCAAGCGACGCTCGTAGTGCTCATACACCTGCCAAACCGCTTCCCGCGCCCGCCGCTGCAAGGGCACGCCGCGTCCGACCCGCTTGTGGGCGAGGTAGTCGTCGAGCGTGGCGATGTCGCGCGCCACGATGCAGCGTTCGATTTCCTGCGTCAGGTAGTCGATCGACAACCGCTCGATCGCGCTGGCCAACGCCGCGCCGTCCCGCCCGTCGCTTTCGAGGAGATTGCGGCCGACCTTGACGGCAAAGCGGGCGACGCCGTCGTCTTTCGGGTTGTAGGGCTGGTTGGCGCGGGCGATCACCTCGCCGACGACGCGGTCGGCCGTGCGGACATCGACGAAACGGATGTCGTCGCCGACCAGTCGTTCCAC
>JAICJJ010000239.1 GCA_025928535.1 Thermomicrobiales bacterium | reverse complement strand
CATGGCGGCGGCGACCGCCGGGGCCGAGATGCCGAGCGCCGCGGCGCGCTGAATGAGTTGGCGGCGGGAAAGTCCCAGCGCCGTCATCTCGCGGACCAATCGTTCGATCGTGCGCTCCTGCATCGCCAGACCTCCTCCTGAAACGCCGGAGGCCACGTCCGCCATGGACGTGTCCGATCCACTGCGTCCTGTCGCGCATGAATTCCGAAAAAATCACGCCGCTCCGGTCGCGAGTTCCTGCCCGAACTTTGCCGTGCCGGCGGCGGGTGATTCCGCTGGTCAATGGACAGTGTTCGCTGTCCGTCGATGAGCGATCGATGAAGATTCATCGTCGCTTGCACCGTCGCACGCGGCGCGGGCACTTGTCAAACAGGCAGCGCGCCGAGGCGCCGAAGGTGCAGGTCAGGGTTTTGTGGAGGAGGGGTGGTCGGGGCACGGCATGCTGTGCCCTGTGGTCCTGCGGACCACGATCCATTCGCCCGGCAACGCCTATCGGCCTGCGGCCGATCGGGCACGGCATGCCGTGCCCCTACCAGCGTGGACGCCGCAACACATTGACGCGCGCCCAAGCGCCGATGCGCCGATGCATCGGCGAGCCGGCGGATGACCGCGACACGGTCATCCCGCGCGAAGGCGAGGAGTTTCCTCGACCTTGCCGACTCGCCGACTCGCCGACTCGTCATACGATGCCGCGACAAGCCCGGCATGACGATGGCGACGCGGCGCCGCTACGAGTCGCGTTCGCCCCAGGCGCGGCCAGCGGCGTCGACCCGAACGAATGGCGGCCGCGTCTCGGAGGAGACGACGAGCGGGGCATAGCAGCGCGGACGGCGGAAGGCGTCGCCGAACGTTTCCGCTTCGCGCCAGGCGCGCAGACGATCGAGGTCGAAGGTCGCCAGATGGACCCCTTCGGCTTCGCCCGCTTCGATCAGCAAGGTGTCGCGGCTGCGTCCGTCCGCGTCGTAACCGATCGGGTCGTAGGCGACGGAGTGGCCGTTGGCGGCGGGAGCGGCGTAGTTGGCCATCGCGACGCCGACCATGTTTTCGAACGCCCGGGCGCGAAATTGGCCGAGCCGGTTCGGATCGAGCGTGCAGGCGTTCGGCGTCAGGATCACTTCCGCGCCATGCAGCATCAGAACGCGGGCGCTTTCGGGGAATTCCCGGTCGTAGCAGATCATCGCGCCGATCTGGACCGGGCCGGCGGCCGTCTCCAGCGTAGCGACGGGGAAGGCGTCGCCCGGCGTCAACGCGTCTTCGAAGCGGTCGAAGGCGCAGGTGTGAACCTTGGCGTAGGTGAAGACGATGTCGCCCCGCCGGTCGATCAGCGAAACGCTGTTGCGTGGCTTGCCGGTCCATCGTTCGAGATAGGTGAGCGCGATCGCCATGTTCAATTCGCGGGCGAGGCGGCGGAAATGCACGACGAACGGATCGTCCGGGCCGATCGCCCGATTGCGCCAATCGGCCAGCGCGCGCCCGAGTTCCGGCGGATCGGGCGAGGGCGCGTCCGACCAGCGTTGCGGCGCGCGCCAGCGGTCGCCCGGCGCTTCCGGCCAGAAGGGCGTGTAGGCGACGTTCCACATCTCGGGAAACAGGGCGATGTCGGCCCCGAGATCGCGCGCCTGGCGGCACGCCGCGTCGCCGGCCGCCAGATTGGCGGCCTGATCGAAACCATGTCCGGCAAGTTGCAGCAGCGCGACGCGCAGTGGGGTCGTCATCGGGGGAGCCGGTTCAAATCGCGGCCGACGCGGCGCCGTCGATCGGAATGGCCGCGCCGCTGATGCCGCTTGCCAGGTCGGACGCGAGAAACGCGACGAGGTTGCCGACTTCGCGGGTGGTGATCATCCGGGGCAGGGGCTGCTGCTTGCGGATGATCGGGATCAGGTTGTCCATGCCGCCCAGTTCGTCCGCCAGTTTGCGGTTCATCGGCGTGTCGATCCAGCCGGGCTGGATGCAGTTGACCCGCAGGCCCCGGTCGGCGTAGGAGACGGCCAGCGCCTTGGTCAAGCCGACGATTCCCGCTTTCGACGTGGTGTACGCCTCGTAGCCCGGTTCGGTCAGAAACGCCATCACCGACGACGTGTTGACGATCGAGCCGGCGCCCTGCTCCAGCATCTGCGGCACGACCGCCCGGCACATCAGATAGATGCCGCGCAGGTTGATGTCGAGCAAATCGTCCCAGCGCGCTTCGTCCCAATCCCGGAAATCGCCGCTGTGCATGATCCCGGCATTGTTGAAGAGAACGTCGATCGCGCCAAAGGCGTCCAGCGCGCGCGCCGCCGCCTGTTCGGCCGTGTCGCGCCGGGCAACGTCGCCTGCGACTGTTTCGACCCGCGCGCCGTTGGCGGCCAGCGCGTCCGCGACGGCGGCGAGCCCGGCTTCGTCGCGGTCGACCAGCACGAGGTTGGAGCCTTGTTCCGCGAAGACCTCCGCCGTGCCGGCGCCGATCCCGGAGGCCGCGCCGGTGATGATGGCCGTTTTGCCGGTCAGCATGTGCCCTCACCCCCGGCCCCTTGTCTCGACACCCCCGGATCGCCTTTGCGAGAATCGCCGCTCGGGTCGCGGCCATGCCCGGCGGCGGGCGATTCGCTTGAATGGTGGAGTATTGCATGGGTCCGAAGATCGCTCTCATCGGCGCCGGGAGCGCCGTCTTTTCGCTCAACCTCGTCCGCGATTTTTGCCTGACGCCGAATCTGCATGGCGCGACCGTCAGCCTGATGGACATCGACCAGGCGCGGCTCGACGCGATCCACGCCCTGATCGGCCGCTACGCGGCGGAAGTCGGCGCGGATATCGAGGCGACGAAGACGACCGACCGGCGGGAAGCGCTGGACGGCGCCGATTTCGTCATCAACACGGCGCTCGTGACCGGCTACGACTCGATGCGCGAGGGGTGGGCGATCGCCGAGCGGCTCGGCTACCGCTTCGGCGGCAGCCTGCACGTGATGCACGACGAGCCGTTCTGGGTCAACGCCTTCCAGTTGCGCTTTTTCGAGGATGTCGTTGAAGACGTCCTCGACATCTGCCCCGACGCCTGGTATCTGCAAGTCGCCAATCCCGTGCTGGCCGGCATCACCGACCTCGGCAAGAAATACCCGGAGGCGAAGATTGTCGGCCTTTGTCATGGCTTCGCCGGCGTCTATCGCCTGGCCGACGTCCTCGGCCTCGACCGCGAGCGGCTGACGTTCGAAATCCCGGGCGTCAATCACAGCGTCTTCCTGACGCACGCGTACCACGACGGCGAAGACGTCTTTCCCCTGCTCGACCGCTGGATCGAAACCGAAGCCGAAGCCTACTGGCGAGAATGTCCGCCGAGCGACTACATGGGGCCGGTTCCGGTCGATGTCTATCGCCGCTTCGGCGTCTTCCCGATCGGCGACACGTGCAATCCGGGCGGCGGCTCCTGGCCCTGGCACTATCATGTCGATGCGGCGACCGAGCGCCGCTGGCATGAAGACCCGGTCGCCTGGTGGGAGCGTTATTTCCGGGACGGCAAAGACGAGGTCGCCGCGATCGAGCGGATCGGCGGCGATCCGACAACACGGGTGACCGACGCCTTTCCGCCAAAATTGTCGGGCGAGGTGATGGCCCCGCTCATCGAATCGATCCATTGCGACATTCCGCGGGTGCTGGTCGTCAACATCCTGAACCGGGGCGATTTCGTGCCCGGCATTCCACGCGATTTCGCGGTCGAGATTCCGGCCCTGGTCAGCAAACGGGGGATCGAAGGCATCCAGACGCGGCCGCTGCCGCCGGCGGTGCTGGCGCAGATCTGGCACGACCGCGTCGCCACCGTCACGACCGAACTGGCCGCCTTCGACGAGGGGAGCCGCGAGCGCCTGCTCGAATTGATCCTGATGGACCCCTGGACCCGCTCGCTGGAGCAAGCGGAGCAATTGCTCGACGCCATCCTGGCGATGCCGGCGAACGCCGAGTTGCGCGGGCGGTATCGCTGAAGTCGAACGGGCGGTGGTCGATGCTCAGGTGATCCTTGGCCTCCGTTGCGATGCGTCGACGCCACCCGGTAGGGGCACCGCACGCGGTGCCCATTCGGCCGCAGGCCGATCATCGGGTGACTGTGGACCGGATTGTGGTCCTGCGGACCATCGGGCACGGCATGCCGTGCCCCTACCGATTGGTGCTCGATCGGCGGTTCGAGATCGCTTGATGGAACTTGCGCTTCAATTTGAAAAGGAGCTATCTTTCGGATACTGATCGTGGGACGAGGGAACGGGGCAGGGGAATGCGCGGGGCGCGGGGGAAGATCGATTACGCCTGGGTGGTGGCTGGCGTCAGTTTCGTGACGCTGCTGGCAGCCTCCGGGTTTCGCAGCACGCCGGGCGTGCTCTTCGTGCCGCTCGAGCAGGAATTCGGCTGGAACCGGGCGACGGTCGGCGTCGCCGTCTCGGTCAATCTCCTCCTCTACGGGTTCGTCGGGCCGTTCGCGGCGGCGTTGATGGCGCGGTTCGGCTTGCGCCGGGTGGTCGCCGGGGCGCTGACCACGATCGCGGTCGGGGCGCTGCTGACGACGCAAATTCATCAGCCGTGGCAACTGGTGGCGCTCTGGGGCGTCGTCGTCGGAATCGGCGCCGGCTGCATGGCAAGCGTGCTGGCGGCGACCGTCGCCAATCGCTGGTTCGTCGCCCGGCGCGGTCTGGTCGTGGGGCTTCTGACCGCCGCGGGCGCGACCGGACAGTTGATCTTCCTGCCGTTGCTGGCCTGGATCGCGACCGCCTACGACTGGCGGCTCGTTTCGGTGACGACCGCCGTCGCCGCCCTGGCGGTCATTCCGCTCGTGCTCCTGTTCGTGCGTGATTGGCCGGCCGATGTCGGCGAACTCCCCTACGGGGCGACGGGCGCCGAACCGCCTCCAGTCGCGCCGGCCGGCAATCCGATCGCGACGGCGTTCGACGGCCTCCGCTTCGCCGCCGGCCGGCGCGATTTCTGGCTGCTGGCGGCGCCCTTTTTCATCTGCGGCCTCAGCACGAACGGGTTGATCGGCACGCATCTGATTCCGGCCGGCGTCGATCACGGCATGACCGAAGTGGCCGCCGCGAGTCTGCTGGCGACCATCGGCGTCTTCGACGTCGTCGGCACGACGGCGTCGGGATGGCTGACCGACCGCTGGGACGCGCGCAAACTGCTGTTCATGTACTACGGCTTGCGCGGCCTGTCGCTGATGGTGTTGCCGCTCGCCTTGTCGACGGCGAATCTCGGAATCCTGGCGTTCATCATCTTCTATGGGCTCGATTGGGTTGCGACCGTGCCGCCGACCGTGGCGCTGGCGACGAAATGCTTCGGCCGCGACCGTGGAACCGTCGTCTATGGCTGGATCTTCGCCGCCCATCAAGTCGGCGCGGCCGTGGCCGCGACGGGAGCCGGGGT
>JAICJJ010000379.1 GCA_025928535.1 Thermomicrobiales bacterium | reverse complement strand
CGGGGCCGGTCTGGTGGAGGAGTTGCGCGCGTTCGAGGAGGTCGGGCAGGAGCGACGCGACGCGCTGGTTGATCGGGCTGGCGCCGCGCGCGCCGCCCGTGACGTAGATCAGCGGCAAGTTCGGGTCGAATCCCCACCGGCCGAAGCCTTGCGCGTGATCCCCGGCGCGGAGAGACGCGCGGACCGGGTTGCCGGTGACCGCGACGGAGCGGCTGTGACGCCGGGCGACCGCTTCGGTTTCGGCGTAGGAGACGGCGAGCGTCGTGGCGAACCGGGCGTTGATCCGATTCGCCAGGCCGAGGATTGCGGTTTGCTCGTGCGTCAGGACCGGGGCGATGCCGCGCGCCGCGAGCACGGAGGGAACGCTGACGAAGCCGCCCGTGCTGAAGAGGGCGTCGGGTCGAAATTGCCGAAGCAGGCGGCGCGCCCTGATGATGCCCAGCGGAACCCGGGCCGCGTCGACGCCGGTCTGGAGGGAAAAGTAGCGCCGCAATTTGCCGGTCGGAATCGCGACGAACGGAATGCCGGCGCTTAACGCCACGTCGCGTTCGACGCCGGTTTCGCTGCCGATCCAGAGGAGATCGCCAATCGCGTCACGCCGCCGCAACTCGTTCACGACCGCGATCGCGGGCAGGACATGACCGCCGGTTCCGCCACCCGCGATGGCGATCTTCACCCGGCGCGCTGATCCATCGGTCACGTTCGTTCCATGCTCCTGTCGTTGCGAGCGCATGCCACGGCGCGAGTATAGGTGGGGAAGCGGCGAAAACGCGTGTGCTACCATCGCTGCCGCCGCCGTTGTGATGGCACGCTGGGTGCTTGAGGGGCAACCCTACGCTGAGCCCCGACGACGGAAGGATGGAACATCGATGGACACGACGACGCTCGACAGCGTTCGCGAACGGCTCGTCGCCCGGCGCGACGAGATCCGCTCCGAACTCGACCGGATGTCGACCGAGATGCAATGGATCGGGCAGGATCAGGAAGACGAAGGCAGTCTCGGCAATCACATGGGTGACGACGGTTCGAACGTGGCGGAAGCCGAGCGCATTTCGACGATCAGCGACAACCTGGAAGACGTGCTGGTCCAGGTGAATGGGGCGCTGCAACGCCTCGACCAGGGCACGTACGGGACCTGCCAGCGTTGTGGCCGGCAGATCGCGCCGGAGCGACTCGAGGCGTTTCCCTACGTCATGTACTGCATCGATTGCCAGGCGGCGATCGAACGCGAAAACGCCCTGCGCCTCGGATTCTAAGCAGGAATCATGCGACGTTCGCTCGGCTCGAACATGGGCGCGCGGGTGCTGCCGCTGGCGGTCGTAGTTCCGGTCGTGGCGCTGGACCGCGTGACGAAAGACGCCGTCGTAACCGCGATCGGTCCTGACGCGCCGCAACACCGGATCGATCTGCTCGGACGATGGATCGGGTTGGAATATGCCGAGAATCGCGGCGCGGCGTTTGGCCTGTTCGGCGCACAGTCGCCGATCTTGCCGCTGATCGCCATGGCGATCGTACTGGCGATCGGGATCGCCTACGCGCGGCAGCGGCGGCCGTCGATCGTGCTCGGCCTCGTCGTGGGGTTGGCGATCGGCGGCGCGATCGGCAATCTGATCGATCGGGTGCGCCTCGGCCATGTGGTCGACTTCATCGCGGTCGGCCCCTGGCCCAATTTCAACGTCGCCGATTCCGCCGTGACGGTTGGCGTGGTCGGGTTTGTCGCCTGGTCGCTCTGGACGAGCCGGGACGCTGATCGCGCTTCGCCTCGCGGACGGACCAAAGCGCCGATCGGTGAAGGGACGGGCGCGCGGTGACGGATCGTGACGCGTTCCTGGCGACGGACGACGCGTTCGATGACGGCGACGTGATCGAATTGCGGCCGGCGCGCGAGCAGCAAGGCGAACGGCTCGATCGCTACGTGGCCGATTGTCTGCCCGACCTCAGTCGATCCTATGTGCAGCATCTGATCGACGACGGCGCGGTGCTGGTCGATGGGTTCGTCCGCAAGCCGAAATTCAGGATCACCCCGGGACAGATCGTGACCGTGGCGTTGCCGGAGCCGGAAGCAACCAAGATCGCGCCGGAGCCGATTCCGCTCGACGTCCGCTATGAAGACGCCGATGTGATCGTGCTGGACAAGCCGGCCGGGATGGTCGTCCACCCCGCGCCGGGCCATCCCGCGGGAACGCTGGTGAACGCCTTGCTTCATCACGCGCCGGAGATCGATCTCGGCGGCAGCAACCGGCCGGGCATCGTCCACCGGCTCGACAAGGACACGTCCGGCTTGATGGTGGTCGCGAAGTCGGACCGGGCGCGCGCCGCGCTGTTGCGGCAATGGGCGGATCGGTCGGTCTCGAAACGCTATCTCGCGCTTGCACAGGGGGTCGTCGAGCCGGACGAAGGAACGATCGACGCCCCGATCGGGCGCGATGCGACGAATCGCCAGCGCATGGCGGTCGCCCAAGGCGGTCGCGCGGCGGTGACCCATTTCAAGGTGCTCCGGCGCTTTGCCGACGCGACGCTGCTCGATCTCGACCTCGAAACCGGTCGCACGCACCAGATTCGGGCGCATCTGGCCTTCATCGGCCATCCGGTGGTCGGCGATCCAATATACGGTGGCCGCGGGCGCTCGGGTTCAGTTGTTGCGCCGCGGCAGTTTCTCCACGCGACCCGTCTGGGCTTTATGCTGCCGGAAGGCGAACCGGTTTCGTTCGTTTCGGCGCTGCCGTCCGATTTGCGCGACGTGCTCGATCGCCTCGAGATGGAGGACGCGGCGGAACGCGCTCGCGGCTGACATCGAGGGCGGCCGCGAGCCCGTCGGCCAGGTGACAAGGTGGACGACGATTCACGTCAACGCGCGTTCGATGCGCTCCAGCGTTGGTTCCTCGCCGCGGTCGCGGCGGTCGAACCGGCGCAAGCCGTGCGCGCGACGCTACGCCATTCCGGGCGGTCAATCCTGATCGACGGTGAAGTGATTCCGACGCCGGGCCGGGTCATGCTGGTCGCGGTTGGCAAGGCGGCGGCGGCGATGACCGCCGGGGCGGTGGAGGCGCTGGGCGATCTCGTCTCCGGCGGCTTCGTCATCACGAAAGATGGGCATCACGGCGCCCCCGCGTTGCCGGGCGTCGCGATTCGGGAGGCGTCCCACCCGATCCCGGACGCGCGCGGTGTCGCGGCGACGGAAGAGTTGCTGGCGTTGCTGTCCGGGCTGGGACCGGGCGATGTCGTGATCGCGCTCATTTCCGGCGGCGGGTCGGCATTGCTCGAAGCGCCGCGCCCGCCGGTGACGCTTGCCGACCTCGCGGCGGTGACCGATCTCCTGCTGCGGGCCGGCGCCCCCATTCACGATTTGAACACCGTTCGGCGCGCGTTGAGCCGGGTCAAGGCGGGCGGTCTGCGTCGCGCCGCGCCCGAGGCGAAATTCATCACCCTGATCTTGTCCGATGTTCTCGGCAATGACGTGCGGACCGTCGCCAGCGGCCCGACGGTGCAAGGCAGTCCTGACCCGGCGCTGGCGCTCGGAATTCTCGACCGCTATGGCGTCCGCGACCAAACCCCGTCATCGATTCTCGACGCGCTGCGCGTCGAGGCGAGCGAACTGACGAGCGGCGGTCCCGACTGGGGCGGCGACATCGTGCGGGTGGTCGCCGACAATGACACCGCGATCGAAGCGGCCAGCGAAAGCGCGATCAGCGATGGGTTGTCGCTCGAGGTGTCGTGGCGGCAACGAAACGGCGAGGCCGCCGATCTGGGCCGGGCGTGGGTCGCGGCGTGCCGGGAAGCGCTGCCCGAAGTCG
>JAICJJ010000251.1 GCA_025928535.1 Thermomicrobiales bacterium | reverse complement strand
GATCTACCCGGTTGTGGTCCTGCGGACCACCGGGCACGGCATGCCGTGCCCCTACCGGCGACCGGCGACCGTGCCGTCGATCGCGACAGGCTCCGCGCAGGCTCTGCTACGATCGGGTGGAGACCGGAATTTTCGGGATCAGGGAGGCGCGACACGGCGGACGAGGCATGAACCGGGCGCAACTTCTCCACCGGCTCGACACGGCATGGCAGGACTTCATCGCGTCCTACGCCGGGTTGCCGGCCGTCCGGCTGTTCGAGCCAAGCGTCGTCGGCGATTGGTCGGTCAAGGACATCGTCGCCCACGTGACGACATGGGAGGACGAAGCGCTGACGCATCTGCCGCTCGTCCTCGCCGGCGGCGCTCCGCCGCGCTACGCCGTGAAATATGGCGGCCTCGACGCCTTCAACGCCTTGATGTGGGAGCGCAAGCGCGGCCTGTCGCTGGACGATGCGTTGCGACAGCAGGACGAAACCCATCGCCAGTTGATCGACTACCTGCAAGGCGTGCCGGAAGAGCAGTTCACGCGGGAAACGCGCTTCCGCCGCCGGCTGCGGCTCGACACCTACAGCCATTATCCCTTGCACGCGGCGATGATCCGGGCGTGGCGGGAGCGGCCTAGTTGAAGTGACACGATCCGTTGATGCACGTCACGCTGTCGCAGCAATCGGCGGCGGTTTGGCACGGCTGTCCGAAGCCTTGACAGCATTGCCCGCCTTCGCACTTCTGGCCGGCGTGGCAGGCGTGGCGGCAGAGTCCGCAGTGGCTCGGGTCGGTCTCCAGATCGACGCAGACGCCGCCGCATTCGTCGAGTCCCTGATTGCAGCCGCAGCGGCTCTCCTGGCAGTTTCCGGTCGAACAGACGTGGCCGCAGGCGCCGCAGTTGTTCGGGTCGGACGTCAGATCGACGCAGACCCCGGCGCACTCGTCGAAATCCTGGTCGCAGCCGCAGCGGCCGCCTTGGCAATTGCCCGTCGTGCAGAACTGACGGCATCCGCCGCAGTTGTCGGGATCGCTGTCGAGATCGACGCAGAGGCCGCTGCAGTCCTGGAGGTCGTGCGGGCAGCCGCAGACTCCGTTCTGGCAGTAGCCGGTGTCGCACACCTGGCCGCAGCCGCCGCAGTTGTAGGGATCGAAGGCGAAATTGGTGCAGATGCCGCCGCAGCAGGGCTGGCCGCGGAAGCGGCAGGACTTGTTGAAGCCGCACTCCCGCTGGCGGCAGAAGCCGTGGTAACAGACGCTGCCGGGACAGCAGAACGGCGGAGGCCAGCGCTGTTTCGCGCAACGCCGCCTCGGCGGGATGCATTGGACTGCCGCCGCTTCCTCGCCCCCGCCTGACCCGAGCAAACCGGCGAACGCGCTCGCGGTCAGCCCGCGCAGCAATACGCGGCGCGATCCGGCGCTCCAGACGCGGACGAGCGCATCGAAATGGATCGCATCCATCGATCCCTCCGAGTGGCCGCGAGCTGCCGTGCCCGAGCGAATTTGGCCGCGCGGCCGCCTATTGGCATGGCTTCAGGCAGACCCCGCCGAGGCCCGGACAAGCATCGAAACAGGCGTCTCCGAACCCGCAGTCGGCGTCTTTCGTGCAGGTGGTCGGCGGCGTGTTGCAATTCAGAAACGAATTGAAGCCGCAGGCCTTGCCGGACGCTCCCACACGGCTAAAGCAGCCGCAGCCCTGAATGCAGCCGAGGGCGGCGCCGCACGATTGGGCGCATTGCCCGTTGAGGCAAAAGTCGGCCGTCGAACACATATGGTTGTTGCAGCCGCCGCAGTGGTTCTTGTCCGTGCGGGTGTCGACGCAGATGCCCGGCGGCGCGCAACACGTTTGACCAGAGGGACACGCGCCGCAGCATTGGTCGGCGGCGATGCACGCATTGGTCACGGCGCAGAATTTCTGGCCGGTCGGGCAGTTTTTGCATTTGTGCTTGCGTTTCTTGCAGGCCTGCGAGCAGCAGTCCGTATTCTGATGGCACTTGCCTCCTGGCGGGGCGCAGGCGGCAAAGACGACGTCCGAACCGGCGCTGACGAGGCCGCCGGCAAGGAGCGCGCCGGCGAGTTGGCGGAGCGCCGCGCGTCGGTGATCGGGACGGGCGAGCGAGCGGACGAGGGCATCGAAGCGCAGAGAGTCCATGCCGCGCCTCCGGACTGGGGCTGATGCAAGGCGACATCGTCCGACCTGAGCGCAGCGTAGCCATTATTCGCTCATTGTCAATCCATTTTGGCGGCATCGGTTCTGAATTGGACGTTCGTATTGCATATCTGGATCAACAACTCTATGATCGGCTTCGCCGCCAGTCGAATCGCTGCTGGCCGGCGATGCGGGGAACTCGCGATCCGAGCGAAGGGGGAAGCCCGATGTCCGTGCAACTCCAGGGCGATCGACTCTCGCAAACGATCGACGCCGTTCGCGCCGATCTCCGGCAAGCGCCGGAACCGCCTGTCGTCTCGTTCGTCGCCGAAACCAGACTGAGCGAGGAGTACCGAACCGAAGTCACGATCCGCGACTTCGCGTTCGCGGTCGACGAGCCGCCGACGATCGGCGGCGCCGACAGCGGGCCGACGCCGGTCGAATTGGTGCTGGCCGGACTCGGGACCTGTCAGGAGATCGTCTACGCCACCTACGCCCGGCTGCTCGGCATCCCGATCGACGGCGTCCGCGTGCGGGCGGAAGGCCGGCTCGACCTGCGCGGCTTTTTCGGCGTCGCCGATGTGCCCGCCGGCTTCCAGGAAGTGACCTACGACGTGGCGATCGACAGCCCGGCGCCGGCCACCGATGTCGCGCGGCTCGTCGCGACCGTCAATGCGCGTTGCCCCGTCCTCGACATCTTGCAGCAGCCGCTGGCGGTCACCGGCTCCTACTCGCTGAACGGCGCGCCGCTGCCGGTCGCGGCCGATCCCGAACCGGTCGTCGCCCGCTGAGGTCGCGCGGCCGGACGCGATTCCGACGCGTCCGGCCGCGCATCAATCGGGCGGCGGGGCCAATGCGGCCAACTGGGCGGCGTGTTCGGTCTTGTGGCCGTAGGCCATGTAGGCGATCACGTCTTCGAGGTCGTATTCCGCGCCGTACCAGGCGAGCAGTTCCGCTTGCCGCCGCCGATCGACCGGAATCCGGGCGAGCAGATCGGCGGCGCGGTGGTGCGCCGCTTCGTAGTCGGCGCGAAGCGCATCGATCGATTGCGAACGGCGTTGATCGACCTGCCGCTCGTTGAACCCATCGGCGTCGGCCAGCATGGCGTCGAGCGTCGGGGTCGCGCCGTCGCCCAGCACGCTGGCGAAGACATCGCCGATCAAGTGCTCGTAGGCGACGAGATGGGCGAGCAATTCGTGCGGGGTCCACTCCGCGCCGCCAGCCTGCGGTTCCCAGACGTCGGCCGGGATTCGGTCGAGCGTGGCCAGCACGGTCAGGTGTCCATAGCGAAACACATCGTCAGCGTGCATCGGTCGCCTCCCGAGACGCGTCATCCCCGCCGCGTCGGGCTTACGCGGTCGGCGACGCGGCGGGCGCGGGCATCAACCCCAACTGCGCCAGGATGGTCGCCGCGTCGTAATAGTCGGAACTGCGGCTGATCTTGTCACCGCTCAACGCGAAAATGGTGGCGATGCGGACCGAAAACGGCTTGCCTTGCGCTGCGGCGCCCGGCACGAACCCCTTGTTGGTCGCGGAGAAGTCGTATTCCAGCGCCGCCGCCTCGGCGGTGGCGAAACCGGTTCGCGGCGTGACGTGGATGTCGGATACGGCCGACATGAAGCCGCCGAGAAAGCCGGCGACATCGCCATTTTTCGACGTGGTGTTCGATGGCACGTCTTCGTAGACGGCGTCGGGCGTGTAGAGCGCCGCGATCGCCTTGGGGTCGGCGGCGTTCCAGGCGTCCACCCACGACTGGAGAAGCGACGGCAACGCGGCCGGCGAAGCGACGGGCGTGGCGTCCTGAGCCAGGGCGCGGCCGAGCGGGCGGGCGGCAAGCAGCGCAGCGGCGCCTCCGGCGCTGGCTTGCACGACGACCGCGCGGCGAGAAATGGAGACGGCGAACGGGGACGTCATCGCGGACCCTCCAGACGCAAACGAGCGGACAACGAAGAGGATCGAACTGACGCCGCGATCCTACACCTGGCCCGCGCCGGCGGCAACGTCCAACCCGAGGCGCCGACGTGGCGGAGTGGAGTTCTCGCGCGAGCCGTGGATTGGCGGCGCTTTGCCGACCAGGAGCTTGCATCAGGCCCACTGGGGCGCTAGCGTACTGACCGCCGCTCGCGCGGCGCATTCGCGACTCCTCCCGGCCGTCCGTTCGCCCACAAGGAGAAACGCGCGATGGATTCCATGCCCCAATGGCGACTCGTCGGCGACTGGTTCGACGTTTGCAGTTGCGACATTCCCTGCCCGTGCGAATTCGCGCAGCCGCCGACGAACAACCATTGCGAAGGCGTGCTGGCGTGGCGGGTCCGCGACGGAACCTACGGCGACGTGCCGCTCGCGGGCCTGAACGTTCTCGCCGTCGGGGCCTTCGACGGCAACATCTGGACGGGCGAGGCGACGGTGTCGATGGGCTTCTTCATCGACGAACGAGCCGACCCGCGCCAGCGCACGGCGCTGCAGGCGATCTTCGGCGGCAAGGCCGGCGGCTGGCCGGCCGGCTTCGCCGCTTTGGTCGGCGATGTGCGCGGCATGGGGTTCGCGCCGATTACGGTCGAGATCGCCGGCGACCTGGCGCGCTGGCGCGCCGAAATCCCTGGTCAGGTGACGGCGATGGCGCAAGCCTTGAGCGGGCCGACGACCCCGCCGGGCAAGCGGGTGCAAACCCTCAATCCGCCGGGCAGCGAAGTCGGTCCGGGCGGCGTGGCGACGTGGGGCAGCGGCGATGTGACCGAGCCAGCCCCGGTCTTCGGCCTCCAGACCAACTTCGTCGGCAAGTCGAGCAAGCACATCCCGTTCGACTGGAGCGGCCCCGGATCCAATTAGCGAACTTTTCGAGATTTCGGCTGGACATCGACTGGCGGCGCCCAACCCCAACTCGCGCGCCACGCCATTCATGGTGGGAGGCGCTCTTCCAGGAGCGCGCAAGCCGCGCTGGATGATGACTCGCCTCACGGCCCCGCTCCCGATCGTCGCGCCTCCGCGCGCGGCCGACCACAGGCGAACCACGCCCAGGCCGCCATCCGCATTCGTCCGTCTGTCGCTCGGCGTCCGTTGCACAGCCAGGGCGACCGAGCCACCGGCGATGGG
>JAICJJ010000283.1 GCA_025928535.1 Thermomicrobiales bacterium | reverse complement strand
GGTTGAGCATCAGCGCCAGCCCGAGCGAAACGGTGTTCTGAAAAACGAAGATGAAGGCGAAGAGTTGCGCCGAATGGAGCGAAGCGCTCCAGAAGCGGTCGCTGCGGAGCAATTCGCCGAAGTGCCGCAAGCCGACGAAGGCGCCGATCGGGCCGATGCCGCTCCAGTCGAACAGACTGAGATAGAAGGCGCGCATCGTCGGATAGACGAACAACACGCCGTAGGCGAGGAGCGCCGGCAAGAGAAACCAGAGATACGGCCGCCGCGACCAGAACGCGCGAGCGGACGTCCGCTTGGGCGCTCCACGCGGAGCGCCCGCCGTCGTTGCGATGGATTCGTCGATCGTCGAAGCCGTCGCGCTGGCCAAGTCAACTCGACGGCGTGGCGGCCGCTCCGGATGGCGTGATCACCGATTGCATCTGCTCGGCGAATTGCTGCGCGTTCAGCCGGCCGGTCCAGAGTCCGCCCTGGATCTTCGACGTCTGGTCGAGCGTCTTGTTCGTCTCCGGCAAGTCGTACCAGACGGTCACGTCTTTCCCGCGGGCGGCGACCGTTTCCTGCCGGATCGGATCGCTCGAGCCGGTGACCTCCTTGTTGACCGGCAACGCGATCTTGTCGGAAACGAGTTGCTGGGCTTCTTTCGTCGCCAGCCAGGCGACCAACTTTGTCGCCGCCGCCTGCTTGTCGGCCGACGCCGTCTTGCTGACGGTGTAGAGGAGTTCCATCCCGGTGTTGGTCGAATAGAGGCCTTCCGATGGACCGGGCCAGGCGATGAAGCCGAGATCGGCGTTCGGATTCACCTGACGATAGCCGGTGAAGTCGGCCGTGCCGGCCACTTCCATCGCCCCTTTCCCGTTGGCGAAGATCGCTTTCGCCGTCACGTAGTCGGTGGCCTGGAAACCCGGCTGGTAATACGGCTGCAGATCGAGCAGCAATTGCGCCGCGGCGACCAGATCGGGGTCGGACAGTTTGCGCTCGCCCCGGCGCAGTTGCGCGAAGCCATCCGGCCCCAGCACCGCCGAAACGAGGCCGATGTACATGAAGTAGGGATGGACGCCGTCTTTCGCGCCGAGGACGATCGGCGTCTCGCCGGCGTCTTTCAGTTTTTGGGCGACGTCCTTCAATTCCGCCCAGGTCTTCGGCGGGGTCAGGCCGTGCTTCTGGAAGATCGGCTTCTGGTAGGCGATGCCGACCGTGTACGAGGCGAGCGGCGCGCCATAGACCTTGCCGCCGACTTCGACCTGACTCCGGGCCGTGTCGGTCAACTGGCTGACGTCGACCTTGCCGGTCAGGTCGAGATAGGGCAAATCGCCGCCCGCGCTCGCCTGGACGATGATGCTCCCTTCGAGTTCGCCGAGCACGTCCGACGGCGCGCCGCCGGCGACCGATGTCTGCAATTTGGTCGGATAGTCGGGGCCGGGGATGGCGGTGAATTGCACGGCGACATCGGGATTGGCTTTCTGAAACGCCTGCAGGATCTCCTCCATGGGGTCTTTCCACTCGGGGTGGTTGCCCCACATGGTGATCGTGGTCGCGCTCTGCGCCCGGATCGCGCCGGCCGGAAGGCCCGCCGCGACGAGGGCGGCGCCGGCCGTGCAGAGGAGCCGGCGGCGGGTGAAGGACGCGTCCGAAAGGGTGGACCGCTGCGTCATCCTGGTTCCTCTCCTGACATCACGACATCGGCTCGGTTGCACTGGCGCGTGGCGGTATTGTCCCGGTCGGAACCCGGAAGTCAAGCGGGCAGGAGCCGCAATACGTTGACCCGCATGCCGCACGCTTGACTGTATTGCGGGGTGATGCGTAGTGCTAAACTTCCGCGCCGCTGACCTCGGCCTGGCGCGCGACCGCAATTTCTGAATTGGAGGGGCATGATGCGACCCGGCCTTGGGTCGTTCGGCACGATCCTCCGCCATTTGCGCACCGTCGCCGCCATCTCCCAGGAAGAGTTGGCCGAGCGCGCCGGCCTGAGCGTACGCGGGATCAGCGATCTGGAGCGCGGCGCCCGCGCGGCGCCGCGACTCGAGACGGTGCGGTTGCTGGCGGATGCCCTGCAATTGGAGCCGGCGGACCGGGCCGCGCTCCTGGCGGCGGCGCGACCTGAACCACGGACTCCGGCTCCGGCTCCTGCCGCCGAGTCCGAAGAAGTCCTCGAAACCGCGCGGTTGCCCGAGCCGCTGACGTCGCTGGTCGGCCGCGAGACCGAACTTCGCGCGATCACGGACATGTTGCGGCAGTCGGGAGTCCGGCTGCTGACGCTTACCGGTCCCGGCGGCGTCGGCAAGACCCGGCTGGCCATCGCGATTGCGCGAGCGACGGCCGCCGAGTTTGCGCACGGCGCGTACTTCGTCTTGCTGGCCCCGATCCGCGATCCCGACCGGGTCGGTTCGGCGATCGCGCAGGCGCTCGGCCTGCGCGAACTCGGGTCACGCTCCATCTGGGCTCTGCTGGCCGACCATCTGCGTCCCCGGCAGGTGTTGCTCGTGCTGGACAACCTCGAACAGGCGCTGGATGCCGCGCCGTTCGTCTCCGACTTGCTCGCCGCCTGCCCCCGCCTGACGGTCCTCGCGACCAGCCGCGCCATCCTGCATCTTTCGGGCGAGCGCGACATTCCGGTGTCGCCGCTGCCCCTGCCGGCGACGGATCGCCCAGCCACGCCGGATGACCTGGCCACCGTCGGGGCGGTGCAACTCTTTGTGCAACGGGCGCAGGCGGTCGATTGGACCTTCGCCCTCACGGAAGAAAACGCCGCCGTCATCGCCGCAATCTGCCAGCGCCTCGAAGGGCTGCCGCTCGCCATCGAACTGGCGGCGGCGCGGATCACGCTGCTGCCGCCGAACGCCATGCTCGAACGCCTCGAACGGCGGCTGCCGTTGCTCTCCGGCGGGGCGCGCGATCAACCGGTTCGACAGCGGACGATGCGCGACGCCATCGCCTGGTCATATGATCTGCTTGGCCCCGCGGAACAGACGTTGTTCCATCAGTTGGCGTTGTTCGAAGGCGGCTTCACCCTGGAGGCGGCGGAAGCGGTGGGGAGCGGCCGCGACGCCGACGCGCTGCTCGGGCTGACGAGCCTGGTTGACCAGACGCTCGTACGGCCGCTTGTCCGACCGGGCAGCGATTTCCGGTTCGCGATGCTGGAGACGATCCGCGAGTTTGCGCTGGAGCGGCTCGACGCCAGCAGGGAAGGCGACGCCGCGCGGGCGGCGCATGCGGCCTATTTTCTGGACCTGGCCGAGCAGGCCGCGGCGGCGACGTTCGGGGCGCAGGAGTCGCTCTGGCTCGACCGGCTGGAGGCCGAGCGGGCCAACCTGCGGGCCGCCCAGCGCTGGTTCGAACGAGCGTTGGATGCGGAACGCGCGCTTCGGCTGGCCGGGGCATGCAACCGGTTTTGGCGGGTGCGCGGACCCGTCGCGGAGGGCCGCGCCGCGATGGAGCGCGCCCTCGCGCTGCCAGGGCATTCGCCGGCCGGGCTCCGTGTCCGCGTGACGCTCAACGCCGGTGAACTGGCCTATGTCGAAGGCATTCTGGCGGCCGATCGCGAGCATCTTTCGAAAGCGCTGGTCGAAGCCCGGCGTCTTGACGACCCGGCGGTTCTGTTCCTCGCCTTGCAATCCACCGGTCGGGTCATGCTGGAACAGGGCGATCCGGCCGAAGCGGAGACCCATTGGGCGGAAGCCATCGCCCTGGCCCGCACACTGGATGAGCGGACCGTCGCGTATCGCTCCGGCGGCATGATCCTCGAGCACCTGGGGTTTCTCGCCCGTCGCCGCGGCGATCTGGTCCGGGCCGCCATGTTGACGGAGGAGGCCCTGGCGTGGGTCGAGCGGGTCGGCTTCGAGTGGTCGGCGGCCATGATCGTCGGGAGTCTGGCGGCTGTCGTGCGGGAGCAGGGCGACTACGCGCGCGCCGCGAACCTCTATCGGGAAAGCCTGCGGCGCGTCTGGGCGCAGCGCGACCGCCGCAATCTCGCGAGCGCCCTCTTCGGCTTCGCCCTGACCGTGGCCAAAGGCGGACGCCTCGAACCGGCCGCTCGACTTTACGGAGCCGCGGAGGCGCTCTTCGCCAGCGACGCGACCTCCCTGCCGATCCTCGGCCGGCCTGACCGACGCGAGGTGTTTGATCTGTTGCAGACGACCCTGGGCGAGGAACGGTTTGCCGCGGCGCGGGCAGTCGGACAAGACCTGTCGCCGGAGCAGGTGCTGGCGCTCGCCGAGGAGATCGAATTCTGAGCAGGCGACGCGTTTTTCAGCAGCCGACGATGAAACGCCGGCCATCGCTCAAATGGCGATCCATGTGCGGCGCCGGTGGTGTGAACGGCAGGAGGCGGGTGTGATGGCGCGGGCAAGCGACGGCATGGCGGCGCGGGTGCTCTGGGGCGCGGCGGCCGGCGCGGTCGGCACGACGGCGCTGAACGTCGTTTCGTATGGGGACATGCTCGTGCGCGGCCGGGCGGCGAGCGACGTGCCGGCGCAAGCCGCCGGCCGTCTGGCCGAGCGGCTGGGTCTGGCCGACCAGATTTTCGGGAGCGACGAAGCGAAAGCGGCGCCGCGGCGCGAGGCGGCCGGGGCGCTGCTGGGTTACGCCACGGGCGTCGGAGTCGGCGTCGCGTATGGATTCATGCGGGGCCGGCGCGATTCGGCGCATCCGCTCGGCGCGGCGGTCGGCCTCGGCCTGACGGCGATGGCGGCCGCCGATGGACCGATCGCGTTCCTGGGCGTCTCCGACCCGCGGACGTGGTCCGCCGCGGACTGGCTCGCCGATCTCGTTCCCCATCTCGCCTACGGACTGGCCACGGCGGCGACGTTCGCCGCGCGCCGCTGATT
>JAICJJ010000400.1 GCA_025928535.1 Thermomicrobiales bacterium | reverse complement strand
TTTCTTCGCCGGCCTCCCGCCCCACACCACCCCCCTCGCCTCCCACCCCCGCCCGCCCCCCCGTCCCCCCCCCACTCACCCTCCAGCTCCCCGGCCCCCCTACGGCCCCGGCCCCCTTACAACCCCCCCCCGCGCCAATGACGCGCGATCCCGAATCATCCGACCCCCAACCCCGCGGTAAAGCAACCATAACATCTGGGAGCGCGCCACATCCGAGTATCGAACACGCCAGTCCACCTGGAGCCGGCCGACCCGAATCACTGCCCGGCCAAACGCTCGACCACCGGCGCAAAGTCGTCCATCAATTCTTCGGACACGCACAGATACGAGATGCCCAATACGGCGCGGCGGCGGCGCAATTCGTCGGCGATCTCGTCCGGCGAACCGGCGACGATAGCGATCGATCCGGCGCGCTCCAGCGCAGCGATGTCCATGCGGCCCGCCACCCAGCGCGGCGCGCGTCCATTGACCGCCAGCAGATTCAGGTTCACCTCGATCCGGTCGAATCGCGCCCCTGCCGCCTCCCGCACCCAGCCGATCTTCTCGGCGGCGATTGTTTCGGTCGCGTCCGGGGCGAGTCCGAGGGCGACGATGTCCGCTTCCTGCCCGGCCAACGACAGCAGCGCCCGGCCGCTGCCAGCGATGAGAAGGGGCGGCGCCGGACGGCGGGTCAATTGCGGCGCGATGGCGGCGTCGACGTTCCCGTACATCGGACCGGCGTCCGTGACCCGCTCGCCGGCCAGCAATCTCTTGATGATCGCGATCGATTCGGCAAGTCGGGCCACCCGCGTCCTGCCAGAGTCGAACGGGATGCCGAGCATTCGATTTTCGGCGGCGGCGTCGGGCCGGCCTGCCCCAAGGCCTAATTCGAAGCGACCGTCGGTGAGGAAATTCAGCGTCGCCGCATCCTGGGCGACGAGGAGCGGATTGCGGTAATCGTTCGCCAGCACATACGTGCCGACCCGCAGCGCCTGGGTGGCGCCGGCTGCGACCGCCAGCGCCGGAAACGGCGCCATCAGATGGGCCAGGCCATCCGGAATGAGCATGACGTCATAGCCGAGCGTCTCGATCCGGCGCGCTTTCTCGACCCATTCGCGGCTGTCGGCCGCCTGCGCGGCGACGACGCCGAACCGAAATGGCCGGTCAGACATCACCGCCCGGACGCCGGCTTCCGCTCGCGCAAGAGCGACGCGGTGACGGCGGCGGCCGCCGCGGCGACGCCCAACAGGCTCGCCAAACCGCCATCCGCCGGCGCGCTGGGTCCGACGCCCGCGCGCGGCACGGTCGTCGTCGCCCCGCCGACGGCGCTCGACGCCGCGGGAGCCGGGGTTTGCGCCGCGGCGGCCCGGTTGGCGTTGCTTGTCGTCGCGCCCTGATCGCTCGTGACGGTGGCTGCCGGCGTCGCGTCTTGCGCCGTCGCCGGATGCACTGCGCCCGGCAGCGCCAGGAGCGCCATCGCCGCAAGGCCGCCCGCGGCCGTCAGGAAACCGCGGCGCGGCGTGGTCATGCCGCTCCAGTCGAATGGTTGGTGCATCGGGTCGCTCCCTTCTCGACTCGTCGCGAGCGGGCCGGCGGCGCTCGATGCGACAGCGCGCGCAATCATGAGCGCCGACCCGGTCCGACGCCGCTCCCGGCTGACGCCGGGAGGAATGTCAGGTCGCAACCCCTGTGCCAGCCCGGCGAGACGGTCGGTGGCGGGGGCTACTTCAAGCCGGTCGCCAGATGCAGCACGTTGTAGATGGCCCAGCCGAGACCGACGCAGACGGGAATCGTGACAACCCAGGCCGAGACGATCCGGCCGGCGATCCCCCAACGGACAGCCGATGCCCGCCTGGTCGCGCCGACGCCGAGAATCGCCGACGAGATGACGTGGGTGGTCGACACCGGCACGCCGAGGCGGCTCGCGACTTCGATCACGGTCGCCGCCGCCGTCTCCGCGGCAAATCCATCGATCGGCCGCAATTCGACGACTTTCAGCCCCATCGTCCGGATGATGCGCCAGCCCCCGAGCGCGGTGCCGAGCCCCATCGCCGTCGCCGCCGCCAGGATGATCCAGAGCGGCACTTCCCACTCGCTGCCGGTCCAGCCGTAGTAACTGGCCAGCGCCATCGTCAGCACGCCCATCGTCTTCTGGGCGTCGTTGCCGCCATGGCTGTAGGCCATGTAGGCGGCCGACAAGATCTGCAAGCGGCCGAACAGCCGGGCGACCAGTTGCGGTCGCGCCCGGGCGAAGAGCCAGAGCAAGCCGAACAGCAGCAGCAGCGCGCCGAGGAAGCCGAACAGCGGCGAGTAGACCAACCCCTGGAGCACCTTCGTCACGCCGGGCACCTGGATCGCGCCGGGGCCGCCCGAAGCGACGCCGGCGCCGACGATCGAAAAGATCAGGGCGTGGCTGGAACTGGACGGAATGCCGTAGCGCCAGGTGACCAGATTCCAGGCGATCGCCGACAGCAGCGCCGCGACAACGAGTTGCTGCGTCGCCACCTCGAGCGGCACGATTCCCTTGCCGACCGTGCCCGCCACCGCGGTCCCGGTCAAGGCGCCGATCACGTTGAGGACGGCGGCCATGGCGACGGCGCGGCCCGGCGAAAGGACGCGGGTCGCGACCGAGGTGGCGATGGCGTTGGCGGTGTCGTGGAATCCGTTGACGAAATCGAACGCCAATCCCAACACGAAAATCAGGATGAGGACCGCAAGCGCGGGATCAGGCATTTTTCAGCACGATCGTTTCGAGCACGTTGGCGACGTCTTCGGCCCGATCGGTCGCGTTTTCGAGCAGCGCGAACAGTTCACGCCATTGCAGCCGCAGGATCAGCGTCGGAATGTCCGCTATGTCGTCGTAAAGCGAAGCGAGCACCTGGCCGAGCGCGTCGTCGGCTTCGTTTTCGAGCCGGTGCACCTCGACGACGGTCCGGCGCAAGCCGGCGACGTTCTTGCTGACGTCGTCCAGCAGTGGTATCGCGTCGGCCAGCAGTTGCGCCTGTTCCTGGAGGATGCGGACGAAGAGGCGGGCCTGCTCCGGCGATTCCTGCACCCGATAGAGATGGATGCGCTGGGCGGTTTCTTCGAGATCGTCCACGAAGTCGTCGAATTCGACGGCCAGACGCTGGATGTCTTCACGGTCGAGCGGCGTAACGAAGGTGCTGTTGAGCGCATTGAAAATGCGGTGAGTGATCTCGTCGCCGCGGTGTTCGAGATCACGCAGCCGATGCACCTGCCGCGTGCTGTCGGCCGGGTGGTCGATCACGTCGCCCAAAATCTGGGCCGCTTCGACCGCGTTGGCGGCGGCGGCGGCGAATTCGTCGAAAAATTCTTCGTTGCGCGGCAGGAATCGCGCAAAGACCATGACTTGACCTCCATCTCCCCCGAGCGGCCGCCCGCCGCGCGCTCCGACAGGCGCTGTCCGGTTCCGCGCCGCCGGGCCGCCGCGTATTGTCGGGCATCGCGCTTTCCCTCGTCATGGAACTCTGCCCGCGCTTGCCAGCACAATCGGCATGCCCGCGTCGATCGAGGCCAATCAACCAATCGAAAAGAGGACGCCGGCGACGTAGGTGACGACGCCGACGATGATGCCGGCGACCGTCATCTCCAACCCGGCGCTCCACCAAC
>JAICJJ010000232.1 GCA_025928535.1 Thermomicrobiales bacterium | reverse complement strand
GAGCGTGCCGTCCGCGCCCGCCGCTTTCGACGTGATCCGCGAGGGGCCGAACGCCAGAATGCTGAGGAGATACGGCGCGGGATGGTCGATCGTGATTTCGACCGTTTTCGGATCGACGGCCTTGACCCCGGCCAGTTCGTTCGTCTTGCCGCCGATGAGGTCTTGCGCGCCCTTGATCATCGGCAGGTAATACGGACCGGTCGCACTGCCCGCTTTCGGATCGAGCGCGTGCGTCAGCGTCCAGACGACGTCGTCGGCCGTGAGCGGCGAGCCGTCGGAAAACTTGATGCCGTCGCGCAGGGTGAAGGTGTAGACGAGACCGTCGCTCGAAATCGTCCACTTTTCGGCCAGGTCCGGTTCGACCGCCAGTTTCGGATCGAGCCGGACGAGGCCGCTGTAGAGTTGGGTGATCGTCGTGAAATCCTGCGCGTCGGTCGCTTTCACCGGATCGAGCGACACCAGATCGTTGATCCCTTCCAGCGACCAGCGGATCGTGCCACCGGCGGACTGGGCGTACGCCGGTTGGGCGCCCGTCATGGGAAAGCGCGAAGCGAGGACGGCGCCGCCGGCGACGGCGATCAGCGAACGACGGGAAAGAGCCGCACCATCGAGACATCGCGCCATCGCGCTCGCTCCTTTTTTGAACTCGAACCCGGTTCCCGAGTTCCGGACCAAGTATGTCGAGTGCCGGGAATGTAGCAGGGCCGTTGGCCCGTCCGCAATCGCCGGTCGCGAGAACGGCGCCGCTTTCGCGGTCATCCCGAGCGAAGTCGAGGGATCTCGTCGTCCTTGCCGACTTGCCGACTCGCCGACTCGTCACGAGATGCCTCGACAGGCTCGGCATGACGATGGCGTGACACTGCCGCGGAGCGGAGCGCCGGATTTGGGAGGATGCCCCCGAGTACAATTAGGGTGTGCCGCCAGGTCATGGCGGCGCGATTTGATCCAACGGCAAGGAGCATCCCATAACCCGCATTCCCCTCTCCACCAATGCCCCGGCCGAGCAGGCGCTGCTCGTCGCCGTCGAACGCCCCGGCCAGGATTGGGCGGCGGCCGACTCGCTGGAAGAACTGGCGCGGCTGGCCGAAACCGTCGATGTCGAGGTCGTCGGCGCGGTGACGCAAAGGTTGTCCCACCCGCTCGCCGGCACCTATGTCGGCAAAGGCAAATTGCAGGAAATCAAGGAGCGGCGCGACGATCTTGAATACGACGTCGTCATGATCGACGACGATCTGACGCCGGCCCAGCAGCGCAATCTCGAAAAGGAACTCGACGTCAAGATCATCGACCGGACGGCGCTGATTCTCGATGTCTTCGCCCGCCGGGCGGCCACCCACGAAGGACGGTTGCAGGTCGAGCTCGCCCAACTCGAATACCGCCTGCCGCGTCTGACCGGTCTCTGGACCCACCTTTCGCGGCAAGGCGTCGGCGGCGTCGGCTTGCGCGGACCGGGCGAAACCCAACTCGAAAGCGACCGCCGCGAATTGGGCAAGCGGATCGTCCAACTCAAGCGCGAACTGGGCGAAGTGCATCGTCACCGCCAGCTCTACCGCGAGCGGCGCAAAGGCGCGCCGATTCCGGTCGCGGCGCTCGTCGGCTACACCAACGCCGGCAAATCGACCCTGCTCAACGCGTTGACGGGCGCCGGCGTGATGGCCGAAGACAAGTTGTTCGCCACGCTCGATCCGACCACCCGCCGCGTCCGCCTGCCGAGCGGCCGGGAGGCGCTGGCGACCGATACGGTCGGCTTCATCAACAATCTGCCGACGCTCCTCATCGCCGCCTTCCGGGCGACGCTCGAAGAGATCAACGAGGCGAGCGTCCTGATCCATGTCGTCGACGTCACCCACCCGAACGCGCCCGAACAGATTCGGACCGTGCTGAACGTGCTGGAAGAACTCGGCGCCGACGACAAGCAGGTCATCACCGCCTTGAACAAGGTCGATCGCCTGACGCCGGACGCCGCCGCGGACGGCGGCTCCGACGCGCCGCCGCTGGCCGACCTACTGGCGCGGCTCGGCGACGCGGCTACACTGGCGGTCAATCCGGTCGCGATTTCCGCCGAACGCGGCTGGGGCCTCGGCGATCTCCTCGGGGCGGTCGAAGCGGCGCTGGAACGGGAAGACGATTTCGTGCCGGTGCGGCTCGGCGTCCCGTTCGAGCGCTCGGAACTGGTCGATCGGTTCTACCGGAACGGCCGCGTCGCCGAACGGCGCGACGACGAATGGGGCACGACGCTGATCGGCGTCTTGCCGTCCGGCGCGGTCGGGCAATTCGGCGAATACATCGCGGTCCGGCCCGATCGTCACCGGCAACGGCCCGAGCCGGTCGCCTGAGACTGGCCGGGAGGGGATCGTGGCGCTGATCGATCTGCCGGACCGCGCCATCCACTTCAAGATCGTCTATTACGGACCGGAACTCGGCGGCAAGACGACCAACCTGCGCCAGATCGCGCGGATGGCGCCGGCCGCCGACCCGGCCCGCTTCCGCTCGATCGCCGCGCCGGACGAGCGGACGATTTTCGCCGACGCGCTGCCGCTCGACCTCGGCCAGGTCGCCGGCTTTCACGTCACGGCCGAACTCGCCGCCGTCGCCGGCCAGCCGCGGTACGAACGAACGCGCCGGATCGTGCTGCACGGGGCCGACGGCGTCGTCTTCGTCGCCGACGCCAGCACGGCCCGGCTGGACGAAAACCGCCGCAGCCTCGAAGAACTGCTCGCCTTCGCCGAAGTGCAAGGTAAGCGCTTTCCCGATTTCCCGCTCGTCCTGCAGTACAACAAGACCGACCTCCGCGACGCGCTTCCCCCGGTCGAACTCGACCGCGCGCTCAATCCGCTCGACCTGCCGCGCGTCGCCGCCGTCGCTGTCGAAGGGGCGGGCGTCATCGAAACGTTGCGGGAAGCGTGCCGGGTGACGGCACGGGCGTTGTGATCGAGTTTGACGAGGGGAGGCGTCACTCGGGTTTGAAGTAGTCGGTTTTCGCATTCGTGCTCGGTGGTCAAAGCGGTGATGATAATCGGATCATTCCATCGTCGTCGCGCGGCGCTAAAGACGCCGCGCTGAGCCAATAACCCGGCTGAAGCCGGCTGGATGACGACGAAATCGCCATGACAATCCGTGGATAATCGTCAATCACGCAAAGAAGTTCTATCATCTTCAATGCGTGTGTCGTGGATTTTCGGCGCTTTCCGCCGTCGTCCCGCTCGAAACCGATCATACTTTCGAGTTTGATGCCGTCTGGAAAGGGCCCCGCAGAACCCGAGCTGAGCGGCGGGATAGCATCGTTCAGGACTCGTCTTGATCGGTCAGGCGAGAGGCTCTGCATCGCCCATCCTCAAGGCGACGACGACCAGCCAGATCATCCACGCCACATCCAGAACCCAGGACAGCACGATGGCGATCGACATCGTTTGCGAGAAGCCCTCGACGCCGACCACCCAGCCTTGCGTCAGATACACGAGGCCAGCGAGTCCCATCAGGTAGGCGATCGGCTGGGGAATCCAGGTCGTCCGCGCGATGGCGACCGCAAACAGGAGCAGGGCGAGGCCGAGCGCGAAGTCCTGGTAACTCCGCAACCCCCACTCGATCCAGCGGATGGCCTCGGCGCTCGCGAAACGCGCCGCCTGCTCGGCGTCCGGGGCGTTCACCCAGGCGACATCGGCCTGCTTGTTGGCGACGCCGTCCACCGCTTGGAGAGCGCTGTACAGCGCCAACGCGGCCACCGTCGAAGCGGCGCCGAATCGTCCCGCCCAGATTGCCGGTCCATCCTGAACATTCAGGACGAAGTACAAGGCGAACAGTCCCGCGAGCAAGATCGCCATGGCCGCGAACTGACCGACGTGCACGGCCGTCCAGTTCTCGCTGCGGGCGTACTCGGCAAACACCACGGCATGGTCATTGGCGGGCCCATCGGCGTGGAACTGCGTGATGACGATGTACAGAAGTTGTCCCACGAGCAGCAGCGCGGCGGCTAGGCGCAGCGACGAACGGACCGCGCTGGTGTTCATGAATTTCCTCCCTGGCTGCGACACCGAACGAGGGCGAAATTCGTCAGGCGAACATGCCATGAATGGCTGCGGTCGCCCTTCGTGGAAACGTAGCGGAAAGCCAGCCGGCTGTCAGCGCGGGCGCCGTGAACGCAATTTGGCGCTTCACTCCGGTTCGAAATAGTCGGTGTCGATGCGTTTGATCCGAAATGTGGCCACGTCGGCAACGCCGACGCCATGATCGATCATGAGGTCGGCAAGTCGTGCGCCATTGACCAAAACGATCCGCTTTTCGATGCGCCTCACGTACTCTTCCGCCTCATTGGTGAATTTCGATGTGGTGATGAACACACCTTTTCCAGCGCGCTGCCCCATCAAACTGCCCGCGAAAGCCTGCACTGTTGGCCTTCCGACAGGCGCATCCCATCGCTTTGCTTGCACATAGACGAAATCAAGGCCGAGTTTGTCCGCCTTGATGATGCCGTCGATCCCGTCGTCTCCGCTTCTGCCCACGGCTTGCGCCGCATCGGCGTACGAACCGCCGTATCCCATGGCAACGAGCAGATCGATCACGACCTGCTCGAAAAACGACGGCGGAGCCTGCTTGACGCGATCCAGAATCTCTTGCCCGAGTGTCCTGCGGAGCGCAAGGTAACTCGCCTCCAGCGCTTCGACAGGACTCGTCCCGCCGTCGTCGGACACGACGGAGCGATTCCTGGTCTGCTCTACCGCCAAATCGTTCTCGCGATCGGACTTTCCGCGAAACTCCAGGTACGCGGAAAATCGGTTGAGGTACGGCACGCGAATCTGCACTCCAGCCGAGTGATCGCGAAGCGCCTGCCGTCCTCGTTCCGTGAGCCGTATTCGCCCACGGCCGGTTCGTTCGACCAACCCCGCCTTCGCCAGATGAGTCGTCGCCCAGGCGACCCGATTCGCCAGCAGCGTCTGCCGGCCGCTTGGCAGCAGCGCCGAACGATCTTCTGACGTCAACCCAAACTGACCGGCAATATGATCTACCGCTTCTGTTTGGCGATGTTCTCGCTCGTCGCCTAACAACTCCAGCAGCGGCTCCATAGCCGTCTGGAAATCGGGAATCGGCATTGCTTGCTCCGGCGGTGGACCGACCAACTCGCCCGTCTCGTGGCGACCAGCGCCCCGCCACAACGCGTGCGCAGCCGGCTTGAGCCGGCTTGTTGGATCAGCGCGGCGTCTTCAGCGCCGCGCGCCGCGACACGCGCGCCTCGGGCGTACAACGAGACCGTTGTCCAGTTGTTGCGGATCATACGCTTTTGGCCGCTCTGCCGCGAGCCGGTCATCCCTACTGCATGTCGCGTTTGTACGCACAACTGAAAACGCCGCGCGTTAGACCACGACCCGCTCGTCCGCGAAAAACGACGTTGTCGCGCCCGTGTCCTGAAAATTCGGGGCATCCGCAAGCGCCGCGGCAAACGCGGGCGACGCCAT
>JAICJJ010000229.1 GCA_025928535.1 Thermomicrobiales bacterium | reverse complement strand
CCTGGCTGCGAAGCAGACCCCGGATGTGTCGGCCCTCTCCGACGTCTGGTGGTTCAAGTTCTATCTCAATCAGGTGTTGGCGCCGCTCAACGACTTCATCGCGGCCGACAAACTCGACACGAGCGACTATGTCGATTCGCTCTACAACGAAGGCGTCCGGGACGGGACGACCTTCTGGATTCCGTTCGCCCGCTCGACCCCGCTCTTCTACTACAACAAGGACGCGTTCGCCGAAGCCGGCATCGAGGGACCGCCGAAGACCTGGTCCGACTTCGCCGAAGTCGCGCCGAAACTGGTCAAGAAAAACGGCTCCCAGATCACCCGCTCCGCATTTGCCCACGCCGTCGGCGCCGGCTACGTCGCCTGGATCTTCCAGGGCGTCGATTGGGCCTTCGGCGGGCACTATTCCGATCCCGACTTCAACATCCTGATCAACAAGCCCGAATCGGTCGCCGCCGGCAATTTCTTCCGCAAGTCGGTCCAGGACGGCTGGGCGACCGTCACCCAGGACCCCGACAACGGGCCGGATAGCGATTTCTACACTGGACTGGCGGCCACCACCGTCGCCTCCACCGGCGGGTTGGTCACCGACATGGCCAACGCCAAATTCAATGTCGGCACGGCGTTCTTGCCGGAAGAAAAGACGTTCGGCTGCTGCACCGGCGGGGCCGGCCTGGCGGTGCTGGCGACCGCGCCGAAAGAACGGCAGGAAGCCGGCTTCAAGTACATCGCCTTCGCCACCTCGCCCGAGATCACGACCTACTGGAGTCAGAACACCGGCTACATGCCGGTCCGCACGTCGGCGATCGCCAGCAAGGAGATGCAAGACTTTTTCGCCAAGAATCCGAATTACAAGGTCGCCGTCGATCAGTTGCCGAAGACGCAGCCGCAAGACTCGGCCCGCGTCTTCATCCCGAATGGCGATCAGATCATCAGCAAGGGGCTGGAGCAGATTCTGGTCAACAACGTCGATGCGCAGCAAGCGTTCGACGACGTCGCCAAGACGCTGACCGACGAAGCGCAGCCGGTCATCGAAGCGCTCAAGGCGCTCAAGCAATAAGCGCCTGACGTCAGCGCGCGGGGAGGAGTCGGACCCGGCTCCTCCCCGCGCGCTGTTGCTTCCCCATCGACTTCCGCCAATGTTCCCGGCGGCTCGGGTGTCGTCAATTTGACAATCCGCCGGTCAACCCGGCGACTGCCTCCCCGCCTCCGTCCCGGCACGATGGAGCCAGCGAACGACGCGGCGTTGTGGCCGCGTCCGCCCGGCCCGATCGCATTGCGCCGTCCCGGAGGTCGACCATGTCCCGCCAACAGTTCTTCGTCGCCGTCTCCATCGCCGCAGCCGTTGGCCTCGTCATCGGCGTCCTCGGCTCATTGGTGCTGGAAGCGGCCGGCTTCACCGGCACGGCCAATTCGGTGCTGCTGCCGCTCACCGTCGGGCTGCTCAACGGCGTCCTCGTCGCCGGCCTGCTCCGCCGCGCCGTCTGATCGGCCGGGCGCGGCTCGACACGCCGCGCGTCGTGGGCGTCGGTAGGGGCACGGCGTGCCGTGCCCGATCGGCCGGAGGCCGACAGACCGATGTCGGATTGCCGGGTTGTGGTCCTGCGGACCACCGGGCACGGCATGCCGTGCCCCTACCGCGGTCCATGCCGCGCCGCAGAGCGCCCTCGCCCCTACGCCGCCGGCGCCTGGTCACTTGCCGCCGGGGCGTCGCTGGACGAGGTGTCCGTCGCCGGGGTGTCCGTCGTCGACGTGTCGGCGCCTGACGTGTCCGTACCTGACGTGTCCGCGCTCGAGGTATCGGCGGCCGGCGTATCGGTCGCCTGGGCGGTGGACGGGTCGCCGAGCAGATCGGCGTACATCCAGCCGGTCGCGCCCTGGTAATCGACCGTCACGTAGCCGTTTTCGTTGCCCTGATACGTCAACGTGACGAGCGCGCCTTGCGGCACGGCCTGAATCACCGGATCGTCGGCGCTCGGCCCGCTGCGCAGGTTGATGCTGGCCAGCGTCGCCCGCGTCGCCGCGTCGCCGTTCGTTGCATCGGGCGCTGGCTGCTCGGTGGAGGTCGTGTCCACTGGTTGCGCCGACAGCCCGGAATCGACGACCCACCCCCAGACGTCGCCATAGGCGACCGGGGCATAGCCGTCGATCGTGCCCGCGGCGCGCCGCCACACCTCGCCGCCGGCCGGAACCGACGTCAACACCGTCGAATCGCTGTTCGGCGATTGGCGCACGTTGAGCGCATCGACCGCATAGACGTTGCAGTTGTCGCACGACTGCGCCGCGCCGACCTGCGGCCCGAGCGCCACGCCGAGCAGCGCCGCGGCCGCCAACCATGTGAACCGGGACATCACGCGTTCCACCTTCCGTACCCTGTACGATCACCCCACCGGATCGCTCGCCAACAACAACGCATGACCCCATGCCTGCCGTTTCGGATCGGCCCGAACGTGTCCGCCGCGGGCGCCATCCGCGCCGCCGCGATCTCCGGGGCGACCGCTTCTGCTGCCGGCGCCGCGAGCGACGAACTTGCGCGATCAACCACATTCATGATATCGCTTGGCGGAATCGTGCTCTTGTCAAGCACAATTGGATGGAATCAGCCACAATCGATATCGCGCAATCGGCGTGCGCGACGGAACGGCCTGGGGGAGACGGCATGGACAACCACCCATTCACCTCGTTTCGCGCGCACCTGATCGGCTTCTTGCGGTTCGATCCCGCCATGTATCGCGATTTGCAATCCGGCCCGAACGGGCTGATCCAGGGGCTCGTCGTCCTCATCGTCGCCTCGGTCGCTGCCGCGATCGGGGCCGCGGCCGGCGACCTGCAATTCGGCACGTTCGAAGCGGCGTTCTTCGGCGAGATCGGGCAGTGGGCTGCCTGTGCCGCGCTCGCCTATTTCTTTTCCATCACCCTCTTTCGCCAGTCGAAATCGGCGTCGTTCACGTCGATGCTCCCGTTGTTCGGCTTCGCGCAGGCGCCGAAAGCGGTCGGCATCCTGGGCGTCATTCCGGTGGTCGGCCCCGTCGCCGGCGTCGTCGGCATCGCCCTCTTCCTCGTCTACCTGGTCGCCGCGCTGCGGTTCGCGCTCGAATTCGACCTGCTCCGCGCCGTCGTCAACGCGGCGGCGGGATTCATCGTCGCCTACGGCATGCTTGCCGGCGCCTTCGTCAGCAGCGGCTTCGACGCCGCCGCCTTCGGCTCGGCCCGGCCCCTCGCGGCCCACCTGCCGAAACCGGTTCTCGCCACGCCGCCGCCCGTCGCCGTCGCCATCGGCCGCGCTCGCCCGAATGGGGCCGCCGCCCCGCAACCGACGCCGAAACCACCGGTCAATCGCGGCCGGCATCCGCGCCACGCCCGGGTCGAACGCGCCACGCCGACGCCGGTCACCGCGACGGCGACCCCGGCGAAAAAGGCGCATCAGCCGAAGACGGGATCGGCCGTCCGCGTCAAGACGACCCCGACCGCGACGCCGAGCGGCGAAGCCCGCTGACGCCGACCGCCTCGATTCCCCGGTTCGCCGCACGCTTGCCAGGAGACAACGCCGCATGACTGGATCGAGCCCCGTCGCGCTTCGAACAAGCGTAACCGGACGCGCCTGAATGGAAAATCTGGCGCTGGTCGCCACGCTCGTGCTCGTCATCGCCGCTGCGCTGGCGGGCGGCGCGGTCGCCCACCGGCTCGGCCAACCGGTCTTGCTCGGCTACATCATGGCCGGCGTGCTGATCGGCCCCGGCACGCCCGGGCTCGTCGCCGATCGCGATCGGGTCGAGTTGCTGGCCAATCTCGGCGTCGCCTTTCTCATGTTCGCCCTCGGCGTCGAGTTTTCGCTCGAGGAGTTGCTGCGGGTGCGCCGCGTCGCGTTGCTGTCGGGCGGGCTGCAAATCGTGGCGACGACGATCTTCGGCACGTTCGTCGGCCTGGCGGTCGGCTGGCCATTTCCGGCCGCCGCCTTGTTCGGCGGCGCGATGGCGATTTCCAGTTCCATCGTCGCCGTCAAGTTGCTGATCGGGCGCGGCGAAGCCGAAAGCGCCCAGGCGCGCGTCGCCATGGGCGTCGGCGTCGTGCAGGACCTCAGCGTCGTGCCGATGCTCGCCTTGCTGCCGCTGTTGACGGGAGCCGCCGGCAATCTGCCGCTGACGCTGGCGCGTTCGCTCGGCACGGCCGCGATCGCCCTGATCGTGGTCGTGGTCGGCGGCATGAAGTTCGTGCCGCGCATCCTCTACGTCGTGGCGCGCACGGGGTCGCGCGAACTCTTCCTGATGATGGTCGTCGTGATCGCGCTCGGCACGGGGCTGGCCAGCCAGGCGGCGGGGCTCTCCTTCGCCCTTGGCGCGTTTCTCGCCGGCATCGTCGTCTCCGCCTCGGAATTCGACGGGCAAGTGCTGGCCGACATCATCCCGCTGCGCGATCTGTTCGCGACGATTTTCTTCGTCGCCGTCGGCATGCTGATCGACCCGGTATTCGTCGGCCACCACGCCGGCATCGCGTTTCTGCTCGTCGGCGCGGCGGTCGCCGGCAAACTGGTGATCACCACCGGCGCGTTTCTGGCCGGCGGGGTCGATCCGAAAACGGCGACGCTGGCGGCGGCGGTGCTGGCGCAGATGGGCGAATTCAGTTTCGTCCTCGCCGGCATCGGCCTCAGCGCCGGCATCATCGTCGAGGATCAGTACGGCCTGATTCTCGCCGTCGCCCTCGAATCGATCATCTTCGCGCCGATCCTCCTGCTTGCCGCGCCCCGCCTGACCCGGATCACCGCGATGCTGCCCGGCATCTCGGCGCGCGACCGCGCTCTGGTGGATGCGCCGGAGCCGCCGCCGCTTCGCTCGGAGGTCGTCATCTGCGGCTACGGTCGGGTCGGCGCCGAACTCGGCGCCATCCTGCAGCGGAATCAGACTGCATTCACCGTCGTCGATCTCAATCCCGCTGTTGTCCACCGGTTGCGCGCCGCCGGCATTCGCGCCCTCTACGGCGACGCCGGCGCCGAACCGGTTCTGACCCGGGCCGGGGCGGCGCAGGGGTGCGTGCTGGCGATCGCGATTCCCGATCTCGTGACGGCGGCCGCCGCCATCCGCGCCGCGCGCGGCCTCAATCCCCGCATTCGCGTCATCGCCCTCGCCGCGTCCAGCGCCGCCGTCCGCGCGCTGGAAGCGACCGGCGCCAACGACGTGGTGCAGCCGGAATTCGAAGCGTCGATGGGCTTCGTCCGGCAGGTGTTGCGCTGGCTCGGCGCCGCGGCGCCCGAAGCCCGCGTCGTCGTCGTCGGCGAGCGCCACACCTTCTACGACCAGGATCACCCGGAGCGAACGCGACCGCCGAAAGATGGACGTGCCCACGGGCGCGACCATCAACCGCATCCGGAGCGGCCAGGGGGCGGTCATGCGCCGGGCGCGGGCCGGCGGGCGGCGGAATCCCGACCGTCGCCGATCCCGGAACCGGTCCCGGAGTGAGATGGTGGAGCGATCGTGCATGCGTTCCCGCGTCGTTGGCGCGCCCCGCCGGCCGGCCGTTCCGCGGCGTCCGCTTTCGCGGCGAACGCCAGGCCGTG
>JAICJJ010000064.1 GCA_025928535.1 Thermomicrobiales bacterium | reverse complement strand
CTGGCCGATTTCGCCGACGCCCTCGGCGTGCCGGTGGTCGAAACCCAGGCGGGCAAAGGAGCGCTCCCCTGGAATCATCCCTGGAACGCCGGTCCGGTCGGCTCGAACGGCGGCCTCGCCGCCAATCGGCTGGCGCGGGACGCCGACCTCGTCATCGCCGTCGGCACGCGCCTCTCCGATTTCACGACCGCGTCGCACACCGCCTTCGCCAACCCCGAGGTGAAATTCCTCGCGATCAACGTTTCCAGCCGCGACGCGCACAAGCTCGGCGCCTTCCCGCTCGTCTGCGATGCGCGCGAAGGGCTGACCGCGCTCCTCGGCGCGCTGCAGGCGAGCGGCTGGCGCGCCGACCCGGCCTGGGGCGACGCGGTCGAAACGCTCAAGGCGGAATGGGACGCCGCGGTCGATCGCCTGCGAGCGGTCGCCACGCCGGACGCGCTGACGCAGGCCAACGCGATCGGCTTGGTCAACGACGCGAGCGGTCCACGCGACGTCGTCGTCTGCGCCGCCGGCGGCTTGCCGGGGGATTTGCTGAAACTCTGGCGGCCGGTCGATCCGAAGGGGTACCACCTCGAATACGGCTATTCCTGCATGGGGTACGAAATCGCCGGCGGCCTCGGCGCGAAGATGGCCGATCCGTCGCGCGAGATCTATGTGATGGTCGGCGACGGCAGTTACCTGATGATGCACGACGAGATCGTCACCTCCCTCGCGGAAGGGATGAAACTGACGATCGTACTGCTCGACAACGGCGGCTTCCAGTGCATCCGCGGCTTGCAGATGACGTGCGGCTCTCCCTCGTTCGGCAACGAATTGCGCTATCGCAACCCGGCGACCGGCCGGCTCGACGGCGATTTCATCCCGATCGACTTCGCCGCCAGCGCTGCCAGCCTCGGCGCGGCGACGTACCGGGCCAATTCCGCCGACGAATTGCGCGCCGCCCTGGCGAAAGCGAAAAACGAAACCCGGACGACGCTGATCTACGTGCCGGTGCAAAAAGACGTCCGCGTGCCCGGCTTCGAAAGTTGGTGGGACGTGCCGGTGGCCGCCGTCAGCGACGAAGCGGGCGTGCAGGAAGCGCGCGAAGGGTACGTTGAGCAGCGGCGGCGAGAGCGGTATTTCGGGTAGACGGCGAGTCGAGGAGCGACGACGCGAGCCGCCCCCGTCATGCCGACGAAGCAATGGTCTTGGCGGTCAAGCCGGTGCCGGCGCGCGCCAGGGCTGGCCGGAACGGACGATCGCGTCGAGGATATGCAGGAGCTTGTGCATGCACGCCCCCAGCGCCGCTGTGGGCGGCTTGCCGGCGGCGACGAGGCGCTCATCGAAGGCGCGGATGGTCGGGTTGTCGCGCATGGCGGTCAGCGTGGCCATATAGCGGACGCGCCGGACCTCGGCCCGGCCGCCCCAGATGCCGCGCCGGCCGCGCAGCCGGCCGCTGTCGCGGGCCAAGGGCGCCACCCCGACCAAGGTCGCGATCTGCTTGCGGTCCAGTTGGCCCAATTCCGGCAGGTCGGCCCGCAAGGTGCGGGACAGCACCGGCCCGACCCCCGGCACGCTCTGGAGCAGATCGTCGCGCGCCCGCCAAGCCGGGCTCGCCTGGATCGCCGCGGCCACGTCGCCGTCGAGGTCGCGCAGTTCGGCTTCCAGCCAGGCGATGTGGGCGGCCAAGCGCGCCCGCACCGCCGGCCGCGCCCGGCGCAGGCGTTGCTGCTCGGCGACGAGCATCTCCCCCACCTGCCGCCGGCGCGCCACCAAGGCCGCCAGTTGCTGTTGCGCGGCATCCGGCAACGGCCGCAGGCGCGGCCGGATCGCCTCGGCGAAATGGGCCAGCATCCGGGCGTCGAGGGCGTCGGTTTTCGCCAATTGACCCGTCGCCTTGGCGAAGTCCCGCGCCTGGCGGGGATTGACGACGGCGACGGGCACCCCGCCAGCGGCCAAGGCGGCGACGACCGGCGCTTCCAGGCCGCCGGTCGCCTCCAGCACGACGCCGGCCGGCGCCAACGCGCGCAACTGCAGGACGAGCCCGGCGATGCCGGCCTCGTCCCGGGCGACGCGCCACGCGTCGCCGGCCGGACGGAGCGCGATATCGAGGTGGTCGCGACTGACGTCGATGCCAACGAACGACGGAATGGGATGATCGACCATGATGCCCTCCGCGGCGTTCCCTGCGTTCCCGGCCGCCCCACCTTGTCTGAGGCGGGCTCAACTGGCCCTGGCAATGGTTCGGGCTTGCGCACGGGACAGGACGCGGCGACCCATCGCTTCGTCTCGGTCTCACGGACCCCGGAGGAAAAACGGTCTGCCGCGCCCCGGTGGACCACTCCACACCGGCAAGATACAAGGAGGAAGCCGTCTTCTCTGCGGACGACAACTGGCGGGAGCCGACTGATTCGTCGCTGTGGCCCGGAATGACGGCGGTGGGAGTGGCGAGTGGCGTCGCTGCGCCGTGACGGTGACGTGGAAATGACCGTGCGGTTTCGCCTCGATTCCGACGTCAACGCGCGCTCCGCGCACTCCGGCCGGCTTATGCATTTCGTTCTGTGCGATCATGATGTCAACGCGTCGTCACGCCGCGGCCGGGAGTTTTCGCCATGCGCTTCATCCGTGAAGTTTTTCGAGACGAGACCATCGAGATCGATGAAGACGAGTATCAGCAGTGCCGCTTCGTGAACTGCCGGATCGTTTTCAGCGGCAAGGGACCGGCGCGCTTTTCGGATTGCAAGTTTGATGAATGCCAATGGGTCTTCGACGGCGCCGCTGAAGAAACGATCCAGTATCTCGCTGCGCTCTACACGGGTGTCGGCGAAGGCGGTCGGATGCTGGTCGAAGCGATTTTCAACAGCATTCGACAAGGCGGCGTCGGTCATGGCGCCCTCCAGCGTGAACCGCCAGCGGCGGCGCTGCGACGGTGAGCGACGAGCAAGGCCGGATCGTCGAAAGTGGTCCGATCGAACTCCGCGCCACGTCGTCCATGGAGGCGACTGGCTCCGTCATTTCTGGCAGCGATACGATCGGAGAGCAAACTCTCGCCTTCGCCGAGGCGAACATCCAGATTCAGATTGAAGACGCCGCCCATCACCGGGAAATCGAGAAACAGCGTGTCCAACGGGAACTCGACAGCGCCGAGCGCAGCGAAGAGGAAGACTTCAAAGACCGCCATTGGCAACGCATCCGCGACAATTGCACCTACGCCGTGGTCGTCGGCTTGATCGTCGTCGGTCTCGTGGCCTGCTTTTTGGTGGCCGTGAACGCGACCGATCCCTCGCTCAAGACTTGGGCGCAGGGACTGACCACCACGATCGCCGGTGTCGTTGGCGGTGCGTTCGCCGGGTATTTGATTGGCGAACGGAAATGAGCATGATCAGCCGGACACCAAAAACTCGCCATTGCTGATGTGGCTCCTCGGGCATGGTCGATCAATCATCAGGTCATTTGCTCTTGGTCGGACTTGACGATCTTGTCGGCCGGTTCGCCTTTGACCTCTTCGGCCTTCTGCACCGTTGGCGCTTCCAGCTTCTCGGCAGAGGAGGGGGGCGCAAGGAACCTATTTGCAACGGCCAAGCACCCTCATGCTCTTCCTAAGTGCAATTGCCCGCGCCGTGTCGAACCGACGACCGCCCATTCGACCATGATGCGAAACCGGCGCGAGCGGACCTGCCGCAGTCGCGCCCAACCGGCATCCGAGCGAAAGGAAGCGAGCGATGCGAACGCTGAGCGTGCAAACGTTCCTGACCGTCGACGGCGTCATGCAGGCCCCGGGCGGTCCCGGCGAAGACGACAGCGGCAACTTCAAATATGGCGGCTGGTCAGTCAACTATTGGGACGAGCGGATGGGGCAGATCATGGGCGAGGCGATGAGCGTCCCGTTCGATCTCGTCCTTGGCCGCAAGACTTACGACATCTTCGCCAGTCATTGGCCGCACGCGACGGAAGAACAGGGCGCCAAACCGTTGAACGACGCAACCAAGTACGTCGCGTCCCGCGGTCGTCCCAAACTGGAATGGAGCAACTCGGTCCTGATCGAGGGCAACGTGGCCGAAGGCATCGGCGCGCTCAAGCGGGAAGACGGGCCGGAACTGCGGGCGCTCGGCAGCGGCAACCTGATCCAGACGCTGATGCGGCACAACCTCGTCGATCGGTACGAACTGTGGGTGTTCCCCGTCGTCATCGGCTCGGGCAAGCGGCTGTTCGCGGACGGAACCGTTCCAAGTGGGCTGAAACTCGTCGACAGCGCCGTCTCCACCACCGGCGTCGTCATCGCCACGTACGAACCGGCTGGCGAACTCGTCACCGGATCGTTCGCGTTGGAGTGACCGCGGGCGTCGGCAGCGGGCGCAATGCGCCCGGGTTGCCGCCTGTGCGTCGAGCGATCGCGTCTGAATCGACGAGGACGCCGCCGCATTCCCGCTCCAGTCACGCGGCTTGAGACAATGTGTGACTGGAGCATGGATTTCGGACCCGCTCACCTCGCGATCGGTCCCGCAAAATGAGGTCCCGCTGGCGGATGCTAAGATGGCGGCAGGCGGAGCCGCGCTCCAGATGCTCGTCTCGATCGTCGCCGGGGGCCGCCATGACGAGCGCTTCGCGCTTCGATCACCGCTTCAGCCTCCCCTCTCCCCGAACTGCCCTCATCGGGCGCGCCGCCACCCTGGCGGCGGCCCGGTCGCTGCTCCTGGAGGAGGGCGCGCCCCTCTTGACCCTGACCGGTCCGGCCGGGGTCGGCAAGACCCGCCTCGCCCTCGCTCTCGCCCACGACGTGGCCGCGTCGTTCGCCGACGGCGTGGTCTGGATCGAGTTGGCTCCGCTCGCCGATCCAGCCCTGATCCCGCTCGCCCTCGCCGACGCGCTGGAGATACGCGACGGCGGCGATCGCCCCCTTCTGGCGCAACTGATCGCCGTCCTCCGCCCCCGCCAGTGTTTGCTCCTGCTCGACAACTGCGAACATCTCTTGCCGGCCGTGGCCGACGTGGCGGCGGCCCTGCTGGCCGGCTGTCCGGCCATTCAGTTGCTTGCTGCCAGCCGCGCGCCGCTGCGGCTGCGCGACGAGCGCCAGTTTCCCGTCCCGCCGCTGGCCTTGCCCGCTCCGGACCGATCGCCGACGCTCGCCGAGGCGGCGGAGACGGCCGCCGTCATCCTCTTCGTCGAGCGGACGCGCGCGGTCGATCCCGCGTTCTCGCTGGACGCGGCGAACGTCGAGCCGGTGAGCGCGATCTGCCGACGGCTGGATGGGCTGCCGCTCGCCATCGAGTTGGCGGCCGCCCGAAGCAAGGCGCTGCCGCCCGCAGCGCTGCGTAATCGCCTGGCGCGACGATTGCCGCTGCTGACGGGCGGCGCGCGCGATCTGCCCGAACGGCAGCGAACGCTGCGCGACGCCATCGGCTGGAGTTACGACCTGCTCCCCGCCGGGGAGCAACGGCTATTCCGGCGTCTGGCCGTCTTTGCCGGCGGCTTCACGCTCGAGGCGGTGGAGTTCGTCGGCCAGGCGGCCGACAGCCCGGACGAAGCCGTGCTGACGGGCGTTTCGTCGCTCCTCGACAAAAGCCTGCTGGGTTCGACGCGCGCGTTTGACGACGCACCCCGTTTCTCGATGCTGGAGACGGTGCGTGAGTTCGGGCAAGAAGCGTTGGCGATGAACGGCGAGACGGAAGCCGCCCGGGGCTGCCACGCGGCCTATTTCGCGCGGTTCGCGGAAGCGGTCGCCTCGCCTCTCTACGATCTTGTCGATCCCGCGCCAATCTTGCCCCGCATCGACGCCGAGCAAGACAACCTGCGCGCCGCGCTCGGCTGGGCGGACGAAGTTGGCGACCGCGTCTTGCTGATGCGGCTGGTCGCCGCCCTCCGGACCTACTGGTTCCTGCGTGGACGGCTGGGCGAAGGCGAAGGGTGGGCCGCTCGCGCGGTCGCCGCCGCTTCCAACGATATTGTGCCCGCGTTGCGCGCCGTCGTCGCGCTCGCGGCCGGATGGTTCGCCCGCCTTCGGGGCGACCACGTTCGCGCCGAGGGGTTCGGTCAGGAGAGCCTGGCGCTGTTTCGCGAGCGTGGCGACATCGTCAACGCGGCTGAAGCGCTCGAGTTGCTCGGATTCGCCGCCGAAGACCGCCGCGATTTTCCCCTGGCGGTGGCGCGGCACACCGAGACGCGCCGTCTCCTCGCGACCGTCGACCGGCCGGTTCGGATGGCGGCGGCCATGCGCAATATCGGCTGGACCACCTTTCTGACCGGCGAGGTGGCGTCTGGCGAGCGGCAACTCGAGGCGGCGGTCGCTGAATGCCGTCGAATCGGCTACCACCATGGCGCCGCCGCGGCGTTGAGCGATCTCGCCACCATCGTCATGGAACGCGGCGACCCCGTTCGGTCGGCGGCGCTCCTGCAGGCCAGGTTGAACCTGACCTGGGACGCCTGGGGCCTGCGGCACACGCTCGAACAACTTGCCGAGGTCGCGGCCGCCGGCGGGGAAAGCGAGCGGGCGGCGCAGTTGTTCGGGGCCGCCGATGCGTATCGCGAACGTATTGGCGCGACGCTCGTGCCTACCCTCCAGGCGTTGTACGAGCCGTATATGGCCGCGGCGCGGGCAGCGCTGGGAGACGCGGCGTTCGCGGCGGCGTGGGCGGACGGCCGCCAATTGTCGATCGACGCCGCGCGGGCGGAAGCGGCCAAAGTGGGGCAAGCGCCGTCTGACGCGGACGATGGCGCGGAGTCAGCGCCGCGCGAATCAATCTCCGATGGTGCGTCGACCGCGCCGCCGTCCGCGCGTCCGCTCCCTCGCGGCGCCGAGCGCTTTGGCCTGTCGTCGCGCGAACGGGAAGTGCTTGCGTTGCTCGTCCAGCGCCTGACCGCCGCCGAGATCGCCGAGCAACTCTTTCTCAGCCCCCGCACCGTCACCACCCATATCGGCCACGTCTACGACAAGTTGGGGGTCAACTCCCGGCGGGACGCCGCCGCGCTTGCCGTTCGCCACGGTCTGGCGTGAGCGCGGGTCGCATCGAACTCCGTCGAAACGACGTAGCCGCTCCCCAGCGTCCCGTTCCGAAATACGTTGATTGTGCCGATGTGCGCCGAGGCGGCTAGGCGCATCGTGCAGACGCGTCCGTTCCGACGGGCGACGGGAACCGCCCGCGTCGGGTCCCGATCCGCGCTCAGCTCAGGGACGGAGTCGGCCGATGGACGACTGGAATCCATGGAGCGTTGCTGACAGCCGTTGCCTCGTCGGACGCGCCGTCGTCCGTGGGATCGGCGGCAATTCGTCGGCGGCGCCACGATGACCGGCTTCTCACCCGGCGCCGCCGTCGCTCGGCGTCAGGCGCCCCGCCCCCGCGGCGCGGCAAATGCCGCCCGGCGAGCCCCGGCCAGGCCGGCCCGACTCGTCCCGGCGGGGACGTTCGTCCTCTCGACCCTGACCGCGACCATCCTGCTCGCCCTCGCGCTGTCCGCCGGCCCTCCCCTGCTCCCGGTGGGGCCGTCCGCCGCGGCCGCGCCATCGACGCTGGTCCGCGCCTATTACGCCGCCGTCAACGCGATCCTGGCCGAGGGCGACGGCCCCGACCTGGCGCCGCTGGTCGCTCCCGATGTCGTCGCTCATCTTTCCGACCGGAGCCTGTCCGGACGGCCGGCGCTGGTCGCGTCGTGGACGACGCTCGGTCATTTCTCGCCCGGTCTGCGGCTCGCGCTGACGACGCTCCTCGTCGATGGCGATCAGGCCTCCGCGACCGTCGAGCCGATCGCGCCGACCTCGTCCTGGCCAGATCTGGTCGCCGTCGGGCCGGCCGCGCCCCAACCCGCCGCCGACCGCTTCCGGCTCGCGCAGGGCCGCATCGTCGAATACTGGTCGAGCCTCGATCCTCGCATGCTGCCCGAGGCCTTGCCGCCGTTGCCGTTGCCCTTGCCGCTTCGCTCCGGACCGATCCTGGCCAGCCTCGCCCGTTTCACCCTGCCGCCGCACGCTGCGCTGGACGATCTGATCGGGCCGGGGCCGCATCTTCTCCTGCCGCGGCTCGGCGCGCTGACAGTCACGGCGGACGGTTCCGCTCAGGTCATGCAAGCGGGCGCGCCGAGCGACGGTTGGCGAACCACACCGACCCGAACGACGCTGACGCTCCGGGCGGACGACGCGATCCTCATTCCCGCCGGCGTTCGCCATGCGCTGCGCAATGCGACGGATGGACCGGTCGTTCTCCTCGGCATCCTGCTCACGCCGGGATCGGTTTTGATCGACGAGTCGGCGTCGCCGCTGCTCGATCTGTATCGAGCCAGCGTCGAGCGGCGATCGGTCGGGATGTCTGGCGCCGCCGTCGCCTGGCTGGCGCAAGGGCTCGACCGCTGTTCGTCATCGCCCGCCGCGTTGCGCGTCGTGACGCGCCCGCTCGATCCCGGTCAGGCGTTCGCGCCGCACCGCATTCTGGGCGTGGAGTTGCTGGCGATCGAACAAGGAGCCGTGCTGATTGACCGCGCGCCAATCAGCCTCGACGCAACGCTCCCGCCCGCCGACGCGGTCGCGGCGGGCGATGCGATTGCTGGGCCGACCGGGATCAGCGGACGGATCGTCAACGCCGCAAGCGAGCCAGCGCGGCTCCTGGCGGTCGTCATCGGTTCGCCGGACGGCGCGTGCGGCCGAATGGCGCCGGACCCTGACGCGAACGCTTCGCCATCGCCTGTCGTGGGCTCCAAGCCATCAGCGCGGCCAACTCTGCTCCGGTTCCCGCGCACACAGACATAGGGGAGCGGAACCAAGCCGCTCGGGTCGGATGTCGTCGGTCTGTGTCCGGCGCTGCGGACGCGCCGATCAGGCCTCGCGCCTGCCGCGGCGGGTCGTCGGCTCGGCCGCCCGCAGCCGGGCGACGTGCGCTTCGCCGATCGCCGTCGCCCGGCGCATGAAATCGAGAATGGCCGTCAACTCGGCATCCGAATAGCGAGCCATGAGTTCGTCCATCGCCTGCCGCAGACCGTCGTAGGCCGGCGCGAGATCGCGTTCGGCCCGCTCGACTTCGGGCGCGATGATGACGCGCCGTCGATCGGCCGGGTCGGCGACGCGCCGGGCATAGCCGCGCCGCTCCAGCCGATCGACCAGCCCGGTCACCGCGCCGGTGGTCAGCCCGGTTCGTTCCGCCAGCCGCCCAGCCGGCATCGGCCCTTCCCGAATCAACAAGTCGAGCGCCTCCAGATCGGTCGGGTGCATGTCCCTCTGGTCGGCGACGGCCTGACTCAACAACACCGAATGGCCGGACATCGTCCGCATCGCGTCGTTGATCGCGTCGCGGAGCGCCGATCGGTCGCGCACGGGACTTGTCATGGCGTCCAACATGTCTTACCATCCAATTTGTTTAGTGATGAAGATAATTACTGTGTCACTAAATTCTAGCACGTTCGCGCGGAACCGGCCTGTGCGCCGCGTGAACCAATCCGTGTCGGACGGAAGGAGTCGTCGCGTCATGAACGAACGAATGTCCACCAACGCCGCGCCAGCGCCCGACGAGCGCGTTCCGGTCCTCATCGTCGGCGGCGGCCTTGTTGGCCTGTCGGCCGCCTTATTGCTCGCCGTGCGCGGCGTCCGGCCGCTGCTGGTCGAGCGTCATCCCGCCATGCTCATCCACCCCCGCGCCCGCGGCTTCAATCCGCGGACGCTGGAGATCTAT
>JAICJJ010000151.1 GCA_025928535.1 Thermomicrobiales bacterium | reverse complement strand
GACGAGTGGTTCAAGCGGCGGCTGGCCAATGTCACCGGCATCGACATGAACAACCTGCCGCCGGACATGCAGTTGCCGGAGCTCGTCTCCCGCTACGCGGCGTGAGCCAGCCGCCCCTGCGCGATGGAGCAGATCGCCATGACGCTGACCGAATCGACCATGCGGGCGGACGCGCCCGCGTTCGATCCTGAATCCATCGAGACGTTTCGGCAGAGCCTGCGCGGCGCGCTGCTTGGCCCCGGCGATGACGGATACGACGCGGCCCGGCAGGTCTGGAACGCGATGATCGACCGCCGCCCGGCGCTGATCGCCCAATGCGCCGGAGTCGCCGACGTCCTCGCCGCGGTCGCCTTCGCCCGCGACAACGACCTCCTCGTCGCCGTCCGCGGCGGCGGCCACAACATCACCGGCGCCGCCGTTTGCGACGGCGGCTTGATGATCGATCTCTCGCCAATGAAAGGCATTCGCGTCGATCCCGATGCGCGGACCGTCCGGGCCGAAGCGGGGGTGACCTGGGGCGAACTTGACCACGAAACGCAAGCGTTCGGGTTGGCCGCCACCGGCGGCACGGTCTCGACGACCGGCATCGGCGGCCTCTCGCTGGGCGGCGGCTTCGGCTGGCTGGCGCGCAAGCATGGGGTCGTTTGCGACAACCTGCTGGCCGCCGACGTGGTCACCGCCGACGGGCGTTTTCTCCGCGTCAGCGCCGACGAACATCCCGATCTCTTCTGGGGGCTCCGCGGCGGGGGCGGCAATTTCGGCATCGTCACCTCGTTCGAGTACCGATTGCATCCGGTCGGTCCGACGATTCTGGCGGGGCCGCTCTTCCACCCGCTCGACGCCGCGCCCGGCCTCTTCCGGGCATTTCGCGACGCCGCCGCGTCGGCGCCCGACGCGCTCGGCGGCATGGCGGCGTTGCTGACCTCGCCCGAGGGCATGCCGCTGGCGGCGCTCGTTCCCGTCTTCTGTGGCCCGCTCGACGACGGCGAAGACGCGGTGCGGCCGCTCCGCGCGTTCGGCGCGCCGCTGGCCGACATGCTCGGGCCGATGCCGTATCGGACGATGCAGGCGCTGTTCGACGGCGCCTTTCCGGCGGGCCGGCGGAACTACTGGAAATCGGGCTACATGCGCGACCTCGACGACGCGGCAATCGCCATCATGGTCGACCATTTTTCGCGCGCTCCGTCCCCCTATGCGGGCATCGGCATCGAACTCTACGGCGGCGCCACGAACCGGACGGCGCCCGGCGACACCGCGTTTCCTCACCGCGACTACCAATTCAACATGCTGATCTTCACGGCCTGGGACGACCCGGCGGACGATCGGGCCAATATCGAATGGGCGCGCCAATTCTGGCGGGCGCTGCGGCCGTTCCTGGCCGACGGGGTCTACGTCAATTACCTCGGCGACGCCGCGGACGGTGGCCGAGACCAGATTCGCGCCGCCTACGGGCCGGACTACGAACGGCTCGTCGCGCTCAAACGCGCCTACGACCCGGCCAACCTGTTCCGCATGAACCAGAACATCGCGCCCGCCTAGCGCGCCGCGAGCGGCGCGGGAGGAAGCGACCATGGAACAACCCGCGAGCCAACCGACCACGACCATGGTCACCCCGAAAGCCGTCGTGCACGAGTTGTTCGCCGCCATCCAGCGCGACGACCATGCCGCGATCGCCGCGTCGCTGACCGACGACGTGGAATGGCGGGTGGACGGGCCGGCGGAGATTCCCTATGCGGGCGTCTTTCACGGTCCCGCCGCGGTGCTTCGGTTTTTCGACGTTTTCAACGCCGCGGTGGAGTTCGAAGTCTGGGCCGCGCGTCAGTACGTGGCCGAAGGCAACACGGTGGTCGTCATCGGCGACGAGCGATGGCGGGCGAAATCGACCGGGCGAACCGCCGACAATCCCTGGGTCCTCGTCATGACCATTCGCGACGGCAAGATCGACCGTTTTCGCGCCTACGAAGACACGGCGGCCAGCCGGGACGCGTTCGCTCCGGCTTGAGCCCCGACGATCGGAGCGGCGGCGCGCGCGCGAGCACCGCCGCTCCGATTCGACTCCGGGAGGAGCGAGCATGATCGACGGACGCGTCTACGACGTCATCGTCGTCGGCGCCGGCATGGCCGGCTCGACCCTGGCCGGGGTGCTGGCGCGGGCGGGACTCGGCGTGCTGGTCGTGGAGAAAGAACCACGATTCCGTGACCGCGTTCGGGGCGAATCAACCTATCCATTCGGCGTCGCCGACGCGCTGCGCATGGATCTCGGAGATTTGCTGGGACGAGCCGGCTGTGTCGAACTGGAGGCTGTCCAAACCTACGCACAGGGTCAGCCGATCCAGAGATATGTCTGGGCGGATGACGCCGTCGACGGCGCCAACGAAATCGGCTTCTCGCATCCCCGCTTCCAGGAAACCGCCTTCGCCTGGGCCGCTTCCCAAGGAGCGCACGCGCTGCGACCCGCCAAGGCTGTTGCTTTCGCCCACGACGAGCGGCCGCGCGTGACCGTCGTGGACGACGGTCACGAGGAGACCGTGTCGGCCCGGCTCGTCGTCGTCGCCGACGGCAAACTGTCGGTGGCGCGCCGCTGGACCGGCGGCGAGACCGTCGCCGATCCGGAGCATCATCGCTTCGGCGGCGTGCTTGTTGCCGGCGTGCGCACGAACGATCGCCGCTCCGACAACGTCGCCTGGATCGACGGCGAAGCGGTCAACTGGTTCGCCGCCGGCGCCGACGCGACGCGCCTCTATCTCGTGATGACGGCGGCGCGCCTGCGCGAAACGGGCACGGACCGTTCATTCGCCGCGATCGTCGCCTACGCGTCGCCGTTCATGCCGGAGGGCGCCCTCACCGAGGTCGAGCAAATCGGGCCGATTGGCTTCTTCCCGAACAACGACATCTGGAGCAGCCAGATCGCCGGCAACGACGTGGTCCTGATCGGCGACGCGGCAGGAGCGCCCGATCCGACGGTCGGGATGGGCACGGCGCTCCTGTTCCACGACGTGCGGGTCTTGAGCGAACTGCTGCTGGCCGAGCGCGACTGGCGCATTGCCATCGCCACGTGCGCCCGCCGGCGGGAGCGCTATTTCGCCGTGATCCGGGAAAACGACCGCTGGCGTTGCCTGCTCCGCAATGATCGCGGACCCGAGGCGGACCGGTTGCGCGAACGACACGAGCGCGCCAAACAACGCGATCCGACGCTCGGTGGATTCGAACTGCTGGAAGCGCGTGGTCCGGATGGACTTGTGGTGGACGACGAGGCCAGACGAACGTTTTTCGGGCAAGACTGACCGGCGCGTCACATCCTGATTTGCCGGTTGCCGGCGCGCGATCCCGATATGGACCGAAGCGGCGGCTAGCCGCGCGGCTAGTCGCCGCTTCGGTCCGGCGTCACGACGTCGGCGTGCCGGCGAGGGGCGTGCCGGTCGTCGGGAAGAACTCGCCGTTGACTTCGTAGCCGAGCCAGCCGAACAGGCCCTTGGAGGTGTTCGGCGGATCGGTGACGAAGGCGAAATCGTCCGTCTCGGCCGTGAACCAGATCGAACTCATCGTCTCGAGAAACGTGCCGGCGAAGCCGAGTTTCGGATCGCTGATCTGCCGGGTCGCGGTGGGATCGCTCCAGGTGACGTTGAAGGAGACGGTCGCCGGTTTGAGCGGCCCGCCTTCATTGCGCGACAACGACTCCGGAATGGTTCCGCCATCGCCGACCTTCAAGCCGGCGGCGTACAACGAACCGCGTCCCGCCGCCAGATCGGCCTGGATGTTGTCCGCCGGGAGCGGAACCGTCCACAGGAGTCCGTTCGACAGGATGCCCGGATTGAAATCGTGAACCTGGGAAACGAAGGGGTTGTTGGGGTCGACCGGCCCCACATAGAGGTCCAGTCAGACGAGGCTGAACGTGCCGTCGTGGAGTTGCCCATCTTCGGCGCGATACGTGCCTTGCATGAAGCGCATGTCGACGTCGAAAACGAGGCGGCCGCCGGTCGGAACGGGCGTGCCTGTGGCGAGGCCGGCCGTGCCTTTGGTGATCGTGCCTTCCCCGCCGACACGGGCGATGCCGACGGCGCCGCGAAAGTCGGTGATCGTCGACGGCTCCTGGCCGAAGTCGTAGACGTGAAAGAGCATGCCCTTGTTGAACGGATCGATGCCGCCGGGCACCGGCTTCGGCGTCGGGTCGGCCACGGCCGCCAATGCCGGCACGCGCAGGCCGGCGGCGACGGCGAGCGCGGAGGCCGCGCCGGCCGAGCCGAGCAGCCGCCGCCGCGACCACGGCCGAGGCCAGAGCAGGTCGGGCGCCGGAGGCGGCGAAGCGGCGGAGAGCATTCCGTAACGCGATGTGCGGACGCCTGGATCCATGCGCTTGCTCCTTTCCTGACCGGCCGCCGCGACCAAGCCGACGGCCTGCTGCCACCGAGGCGGAGGATCGATCGATTCGCACGGTCACGTTCAGGAGATGTCTCATTGTAGGATGAATTGCGGGACTGTCAATATAGCGCGCTAGCCATTCTTGATTGACAACGATTGTGAGCGCGGCAGGAGCGTGGAGTCCGGCCGTTGCGGCCACGCCCCAGCATGGCGTCGCCCGTCGGGCGACGCCATGCCTGAAGTGTCGCAAGCGCGCATCGGCGCCGGGGCGCTATCCGGTCAACTCGTGAACGAACACGGCTTCGACGTACGCGGCGACGTCGGCCCGGTCTTCCGTGCCATCGAGCAGCATCGATTCCAGCACGTCGACGCTTTCCGGGTGGAGATCGTTCAACTCCTGCACGATCGCCCGCTCATTGCGCGATGGCGATGGATCGGTGACGAACGCCAGCATTTCGTCGGTCAGAACGTCGGGGTCGAATTGCAGCCGGAACAATCGGGGCATGGGGTTCTCCGTGTGCGAGAGCCGGCAAGACGGCAAGACGGCGAGTCGAGGAGTCGAGAAGGCGAGAGGTCGACAAGAGTTTCGGCGCGGCGCCACGAGACCGTCATCCTGAGCGGAGCGAAGGATCTCGTCGTTCCTGGCGACAGACAACGAGATGCTTCGCTGCGGCTCAGCATGACGGTGGAGACGGGCGACGCGGCGCGGCATTCGCTGCTCCATCCTGGCCGCCGGGTTCACTGGGCGCGCCGGGCGCCGGCGGGCGGGTGTAATCGCGCAGGCACATGCCGACGCTCGGCTGGAGGCCGAGGCGGGCGTAAAATGGCTGCAACTCGGGATCGCAGGTGAGATCGATCGCGGAAAACGCGTCCAGTTGGTCGAGCATCCGGCGCATCAACGCCGTGCCGACGCCGCGGCCTCGCCAGTCAGGCAATACCTCCAGCAACGGGATGAACGCCGCCCGCACGCCGTCGGTCAGCGCGGTGACGAAGCCGACGACCGTTGCCCGCTCGTCGTCGACGGCGAGCACGACGTGGTCGCTGCCGGCGAGGATGCGCAGGTGGTCCGCGGGCGTCGGCGGCGCGGCCCACCCCTCGAAAAAGCCGTCGAGCATCGCAGGAGTCACGCCGGCGAGCGACGTTCGATAGGCGATTGTCACCGCGGCGTCCTCCAGGAGGTCCGCTGCCAGGCGGCGTTGCCGGCGCGGGCGGCGCGCTGCCGCTCGACCGCGCTCGGGTCGCGGAACACCCAGATCAGCAGCGCCCCGGCGATGAAGCCGCCGACATGCGCCCAGAAGGCGACGCCGCCGACATCGGCGCCCTGCGCCGAGATCGTGCCGATGCCCGACACCAGTTGCAGCAAAAACCACAATCCCAACACGATCCACGCCGGCACCAGCATGAATGTCACGAAGACGCCGAGAAAGATCAGCGTCCGCACCCGTCCCTGCGGGAAAAGCACGATGTAGGCCCCGAGCACGCCGGAGATCGCGCCGCTCGCCCCGACGAGGACGATCGTGCTCGTCGGCGAGGAGACGAGTTGCGCCAGCGCCGCGACGCTGCCGCAGAGGAGATAGAAGATCAGATACTTGACATGCCCCATCGCGTCTTCGACGTTGTCGCCGAAGACCCAGAGAAAGAGCATGTTGCCGCCGAGATGCAGCCAGCCGGCGTGCAGGAATTGCGAGGTGACGATCGTGTAGAGGTTGTGGCGCTGCGCCACCTCCGCCGGAATCATCCCCCAGGTCGCGAAAAAGGCGTCGAGCGCGCCGGGCGGGCCGTTCGCGATCAGCATCTCGATCAGGAAGACGACGACGTTGATCGCGATCAGCGACGTGTTGACGACCGGCGTCAGCACGCGCCCGTTTTGCTCGTCCCCGATCGGCAACATCGCGTTCCTCCCGGGGGCCGGCCGCTAGCGCGATTCCCCGCCGAAGAGTCCGACGCCCTGCGCTTCGAGCCACCCCAGCAGCCGGCGGCGCGTCTCCGCGCCGCTGGCGGGCGCGAACAGGAGACCAACGAGCAGCCCGTAGACGAAGAACTTCAGCGCGACGCGCGCCCGCTCGAACATCGCCTCATCCTTTCTCGCGCCGCGCTTCAGGCGTCGGCCGGCTCGACCCCGCCTTCGACCCCATCGACGGTGACGACCTCGACCATCGTTTCGGCGCCGTTCGGCCCGCGTTCGATCGCCGGCCGCTGGTCCAGAATCGGCAATGTTCGTGCCGGCTCTTCGCCGGTCAGCCGGGAGCGGACCTGATTGTCGGCTTCGGCGACCGCCTCGGCCCCCAATTCGAGCAGATCGTTCCAGATTTCGGCGACGCTCGCCCGCGCGTCGGCGCCCCGGCCCGGCGCGTTCAGCCAGCCGTAGGCCATCCCGGCCGCGCTCCCCATCACGATCCCGGCGACGAACGCCGCCGTATGCCGCTGATTCCCCACGCGCAATGCTCCTTGGCGGCGTTCCCTCACCCCCAACCCCTCTCCCGCCGCGGGGGGCGAGGGGAGCACGATGCGGGTCCCCCTCGCCCATCGCAATGGGAGAGGGGGTTAGGG
>JAICJJ010000452.1 GCA_025928535.1 Thermomicrobiales bacterium | reverse complement strand
TTCCGGCCGCGAACGCCGACGATGTATTGCAATGAGGGCATCCGGCCAGCAGGCAATCCAGTGTACGGCGGCGCGCATTGCCCCGTGCCGGTCGCCTTACTGTTCGACGCCCGGGTCGTAGCGGGGATGGCGGGCGTCAAATTCTCCAATCAGTCGGTCGCGCGTCCACACTGTCTGATTGGAGATGACGCAGCGTTTCTCCATTCGCTGAAATTCACGGATATTTACAGCGAGTTGCGCTCTATCGTCGAACCCAAACATGCCGAGGTGCTCGTGCCGGGCGAACTATCGATCGGTATGCTCCGCCACGTCTACACGCGCACGCCGGCGGAGCGGCAAACGCTGCTGGAACTGCTCGACGAGACGTGCGGCATTTGCACCGGATTCGAACATTTGCGGACGTCGATCCGGGTCAATGCCGCGCCCCCGCTCTTCTTTCTCCGATGGACCTACGTTGAATCGATCCAGTCGGTCGGAGATTGCGCCATAATCAGATTCAACCCCTCCTCCGCGACGCCGGGTCCTTTCCTGGCCGAATTGACCTGGACCGAAGTTGCCACTGGCTATCAGCAGGTGGAGCCCGTCCCGGCGTTCATGGCGCAGGAAATCGTTCGACGCGAAATTCCGGTCGCGATGCAACGTCGGCCCATTCGATTGCGCCTGACGTTGAACGGGACTCTCGCCTTCCTCGGCCGCGTCGATCCAACGGCAGACGTGCTGTTCTGACGCGGCGAGCCGAGGCCGCGCATGGCGCTCACGCGCGGCCTCGGCTCGCCGCCATCAACAATCGGCGCCGATTCCGTCAATCCGCGACGGCGCCCGCCGGGCTGCCGACCGCCGTCAGCGCCTCCTCCAGCACGTCGAGTCCGCGGTCGAGCGCGGCGTCGGCGATGACCAGCGGCGGCTGGAAGCGGACGACGTTGCCGGCTTGCCCACCGACGCCGATCAGCACGCCCTGTTCGCGGCAGTATTTGCGGATCGCCGCCGCTTCCCTGGTGGCCGGAGTCTTCGCCGCCCGGTCGGTCACCAGTTCGACGCCGATCATCAAGCCGAGGCCGCGCACCTCGCCGATCAGCGGATGGCGTTCCTGCATCTGCCGCAACCGCGTCATAACCCGCTCGCCCTTGCGGGCCGATTCCTCCGGCAGACGCTCGTCGCGCATCACGTCGAGATTCGCCAGCGCCGCCGCGCACGACACCGGATTGCCGCCGAAGGTGCTCAGATGTTCGCCCGGCCGCAGGCTGTCGGCGATCTCGGGCCGCGCGATCGTGGCGCTCAAGGGGAAGCCGTCGGCGATCCCCTTCGCCAGCACCATGATGTCCGGCTCGACGCCGAAATGCTCGATCGCGAAGAGTTTGCCCGTCCGCCCAAAGCCGGACTGCACCTCGTCCGCGATGAACAGGATGCCGTGGCGGTCGAGAATTTCCTTGACCCGCGGGAAATAGGACGCCGGCGGAACGAGGATGCCCCCTTCGCCGAGGACCGACTCGGCGATGAACGCCGCTACGTCGCCGCTCGTCTGATACGTGATCGCCCACTCGACCATCTCGGCGCAGCGCTCGGCGACCTCCTCGGGATCGTCCGTGCCGAACGGATTACGGTAGACGTACGGGGCGGGGGCGAACGCGACGCCCGGCAGATACGGCCCGCCGCGCGTCTTGCGCGCCTTGTTGCCGGTGACGGAGAGCGTGCCGGCGGTACGGCCATGGAACGAATGGGTGAGGGAGATGAATTCGTGCTTGCCGGTGTAGGCCTTCGCCAGCCGCATCGCGGTTTCGATCCCTTCGGCCCCGGAATTGCCGAAGAAACTCTTCTGCAGCCGCCCCGGCGCGACCTCCGCCAGCCGCTCGGCGAACTCGGCGACGACCGGCACGTAGTAGACATAGGTCGCCGCATGAACGACCTCGTCCATCTGCGCTTTCGCCGCCGCGATCACCTTCGGATGGCGATGCCCGGCGTTGACGACCGAAATCCCGGCGAAGCAATCGATATATTCGGTTCCGTCCTGATCCCAGACCGTCGCCCCTTCGGCTTTGGCGACCGCGATCGGCTCGATCGCGGCGACGAAACTGGTGTTGACGTAGTCGCGATAGTTCGCGATCGTCGCATCGTGCGCCGCCGCGCCGTTGTCCCGATCGTGCCGCCCGTTGGTGCTCATCGCCGCTCCTCTTTCGACTGCCGCGCGTCTGGCGCGAATCACCGGCCGATTGTACCGCCGCCGTCGGGAATCAACGCCCAGGCTTGAACCCGCTCCGGGCGGGCGCCATCATCGCCCCATGCAGCGATCCGACGCGCTCCGCGCCGCTCCGTCCGCCACGCCGCCGGTCATGCCGCCGGCGGTCGATCCGTCGCGGTCAGCGCCGGGATCGTTCGGCGCCGGCCGGCCGCCGACGATCGAGCTGGAGCCGCCGGAGCCGCGCGGTCGGCGCTGGCGCCGCTCGTTCTGGTCGGAAGCGTGGCGTTGGCTGCTGGTCGGCGCGCTCTTCCTCGGCGGCGCCGCGATCGTGATCGTCGGCGGGTTGCTGGCGGCGATCTACTGGCAGGCGCGAACCGACCAGGCGCGGCCGGCCGACGCGATCGTCGTCCTCGGCACCGCGCAATGGAACGGCCGGCCCGGCCCGACGCTGCAAGCCCGCCTCGATCATGGGCTGGCGCTCTACCGGGCAGGATTGGCGCCGGAGATCATCGTCACCGGCGGCCGGCAACCGGGCGACCAATTCACCGAAGCGGAAGCGGGGCGCGACTACCTGATCGGACAAGGCGTCGATCCGGCCGCGATCCGACTCGAAAACGAAGGCCACGATTCCTGGCAGAGCATGCAGGGGGTGGCGGCGATGCTGGCCGACTCGCCCCATCGCTCGGCGGTGCTGGTCAGCGACGGCTTCCACCTGCTGCGCCTGAAATTGATGGCGCGCGATCTCGGACTGACGGCTTGGGCCTCGCCCGTCGTCGACAGCCCGATCCGCCCCGGCGGCCCCGTCGAATTTTCCTACGCCATCCGCGAGGTGGGCGGCATCCTGGCGCACGTGCTGGGATTGGGCTGAGTCGGAATGACGAGTCGAGAAGTCGAGGAGTCGAGGAGTCGAGAAG
>JAICJJ010000261.1 GCA_025928535.1 Thermomicrobiales bacterium | reverse complement strand
GGGGGGCCTGGGCCCCCCCCCGGGCCCCCCCCGGGGCGCCGCCCCGGGGCCTGCGGGCGTGGGCCCCCGCCGCCCCCCGCCTGTTGGGGGGCCGCCCCCGGGGCCGGACGGTCAGCCGACTGGTGCAGCCAGTCGCGCGACCACCGCCTCGAGGCGTTCCATCGAATCGTCGACGCCGTGCTCCATGCCGGATTCGATCATCCCGTCGCGGTCAGCCAGCGACTGGAAGACGGAATTTGTCCGCAGCAGCGTCTTGCCGCCGCGATCCTCGAAGGTCGCCGTCTCCATCAGGACATGCCCCGGCAGACCTTCCCATTCGAACGTGCGGACGATGCCGGCGGGCGAGGGTTCGCCGTGGAACACGCCGTGGAAGCCCTCTTCGGCGCCATCGGCGCCGCGATGCAGGAACCGCCACCGGCCACCGTCGCGCAGTTCATACCGATCGATGATCGTCTCGTACTGGCGCGGACCGAGCCATTGCGCGACCAACTCCGGATCGGTGAACGCGCGGAAGAGGAGATCGCGCGGCGCGTCGAATTCGCGGGTGATCACGATTTGCGGCACGCCCGGCTGCGCTTCGATCTGCGTCTTCGCCATGATCTGGATTCCTTTCTGGTTCGTCCGGATCGATCGTTTCGATCCATCGGTTGCGCGTTCACTCCGCGCGCTCGTCCTGCAACGTCGCCAGCAGCGCGTCGAGCCGCTCGAAACTCTGATCCCAATACGCCCGGTAACGGTCCAGCCAGTCGCTCGCTTCCCGCAGGGGCTCCGCTTCGAGATGGCTGAAGCGGGCGGTTCCGCGACGGCGGCGCGAAATCAGTCCGGCCCGTTCCAGCACCTTCAGGTGTTGCGACACGGCCGGCTGCGACATCCGGAATGGCGCGGCCAGTTCGGCGACATTCGCGTCTCCCTCGGCCAGCCGGGCGAGAATCGCCCGCCGGGTAGGGTCGGCCAGCGCGCCGAACACTGCGCTGAGCGGATCAATCGTCGCCATCCATAATCACCTCCTTTCATAAGTAATTGATTTTATACACTGCGAGGAGACATACGATCAAGGTCCGCAGGCATGCCGCCTGCGGCCGCCTCGCGTGATCCGTGGCGGAACGAAATAATGGGCGGGCGCCGTCGACGCCGCGCCGGCGGATGCGGCCGATCAGGCACGGAACGGACAATGACAAAGCAAACCGACGGCGGCGATCACGAAGCATGGCTGGCCCGCTCCCGCGCCGAATGGGAGGCGCGGGCCGAGCGCTGGGACGATCTGGCGGAGCGAAACGCCCGGGCGGCGGACCGCGCGGCCGATCTCGACCGGACCTGGGCGGCGCTCCGTTTGCGGCCGGGAGCGCATCTGCTCGACGCCGGCTGCGGCGCCGGGCAATTCGCGATCGCCTTCGCCGAACGGGGCGCCCGGGTGACCGCGGTCGATCTTTCGCCGGAACTGATCCGCCGCGCCGCGCGGCACGCCGAGGACCGGGGCGCCGCGATCGAGTGGCGCGTCGGCGATTTCACGCATCTCGCCGAGCCGCTGGCGGTCTACCACGCGATCCACGCCCGGGTTTCGCTCCAGTTCGCGCCCGACGTGCCGGCGGCGCTGCGGGAATTCCGGCGGGTGTTGCGTCCCGGCGGCCGTCTGCTGGCGAGCGTGCCGGGCGCGCTCTCGCCGATCTATCGCGCATCGTGGCAACGCTTCATGCCGGACGAGGCGCCGGCGGTCAACTACATCCTGCCGTGGGAACTGGAATGGCTCCTGATCGAGCACGGCTGGACGATTCATGACGGCTGGGGCGAATTCGGCCCGGAGTTTTCCGGCGTCGAAAACGTCCTCGCCCCCGTCGCCGCCGATCTCGACCGCCGCCTGCAGCAAGCCGCTGCGACGACCTGGACGATCGTGGCGGGGTGACGGCGCGAGGGTCGAAGATCGGGGGCAGGCGAGCGGCGGAAATACGACGGCGCGTCCGATCCGTCATGCCGAACGAGGTGGATTGTCCGTCCGCGTCCTCGCCGAGGATCGATGGTCCGGGGCGCTCTGGCGGATCGGGCGCAATCGCCTTGTCGCAGCCGGCGGCGCCGCCCATACTCCGCCGCGGTCGCCGCCCGTTCTGCGGCGTTGGAAAGGAGCGTTCTCGCGATGCCCCGTGCTCGATTGCTCCTGCTGCTCGCCTTCTTCCCCGCCCTGCTTGGCGGTCGCGCCCATCTCGGCTCCGTCGCCGCCCAAACCACCGCGGCCACGCCGGTCGCCACGCTCGACGCCGCGGCCATCGCCCGCGCCGCCTTGCCGGCGGTCGTGACCGTGCTCAACGAACAGAGCGGGGGCGGACCCGGCGCCACGCCGACCCCCGGCGTCATTCCCGGCGCCGGCCCGCAACCGCTCGACAGCGGCAGCGGCTTCATCATCGACCAGCAAGGCCACATCGTCACCAACGCTCACGTCGTCGCCGGCGGCGACACGTATCAGGTCACCCTCCAGAGCGGCGAGACGCGGACGGCCAAACTCGTCGGGGCCGATCCGATCAGCGACCTGGCGGTGATTCAGATCGACCCGCCGGTGCCGGCCGTGCTTCACTTCGGCGATTCCGACCGGGTGCAGGTCGGCGAATGGGTGCTGGCGCTCGGCTCGCCGCTGGGCGATTTCACCGGCACCGTCACCGAAGGGATCGTCGGCGCGCTCGGCCGCAGCGTGCCCGATCAGCCGGGCATGACCGGCTACGCCAATCTGATCCAGCACGACGCGGCGATCAATCCCGGCAATTCGGGCGGGCCGCTGCTCGACGCCAGCGGCGCGGTCATCGGCGTCAACACCCTGGCCATCAACAAGGCGCCGCAGGTCGGGCCGGTGCAAGGGCTCTTTTTCGCCATCCCGTCGAATGCCGTGCAGCGCATCGCCCACAGCCTGATCACGACCGGCAATGTCGCCTATCCCGCCATCGGCATCACGAAAATGGACGTCACGCCCGACGTGGCTGGGCAGTACGGATTACCCGCCCCTTACGGCGTGTATGTCATGAACGTCATACCGGGCAGTCCCGCCGACCATGCCGGGCTCGAAGCGGGCGACATCATCACCGCCATCAACGGCCAGACCGTCGATGCCCAGCATGCGTTCAGCGAACGCCTCTTCGCCCATCAACCGGGCGAAACGGTCGATCTGACGGTCGTCCGCCTGGGCGGCAAACTGCCGCTCTGGCACGAGGGGAACGTCTTGCACATCACGCTCACCCTCGGCACGCGCTAGACAACCAACCCCGCGTCGGGTTTCAAGCCGGGGCCGCGCCGTCCCCTGGCCCTATCCGGCATTGAGAAAGAGCGAGACGTCGGTCTGCGACGGATCAGTCGCATCGGCGCTCAGGAAGGCGATGCCGGAGCGGCCGGCGTCGCCTTCTGGCTCCAGGGTGATCACCAGGACGTCGTCGGCGGCGCGGACCCCGCCGATCGCGCCGCAGGCGACGGGTTGGCCGTTCGCGCTGACGTAGATCGAAGCGGCGCTGGCTTCCAGGGCGTCCAGGGTCAGCGGCACGGTCGTGATGGAGGTCGCCGGGTTGACCGCGCTGGCCGCCCCGCCCGTGTTTCCCCCGTCCCGCGTGACGTTCGCCAATTCGGCGATCGTCGCGCCGAGGGCGCCGCATTCGCCGGCGGCAATCTGGGCCCGCAAGGCGATCGGTTGGACCGGCGCGGCGTCCGGAGGATTGCTGGCGCTGTCGAGGGCTGGCGTCGCGGTCAATTCGGAGTCGACGGCGTCTTGCGCGGCGGCCGGCCGCGCCGCGATCGTCGCGAACAAAACCGCGAGGCCAACGGCCAGGCTGACCACCATCGTGCGCGTGCGAGTCATACGTTCCGTTCCCCCCCGTTGCCGGATCGACCGTCTACCGTGCGCCCGCCTTGCGACACAGGTCCGCCGTGGCGAGCGCTCCAAATTCGACCAGGAGCGCCAGGACGCCGTTCGGCAGGGCGATGGAGTCGATCGTCGGCGACATGCGGTCCATCTCCTGACAACGCGCTGGTCGGCCTCCGCGTTTCCCCGGCCTGATTCCGACGCCGGCCGCCGACGTGGCGCCCGCACTTCGTGAAACGACATCGACGGAGCACGGAGTGGGGTGTCGATGGCGAGACGGGTCGTGCGACGCCGAACCCAGTGGGCAATCGTGCCCATGGCGGTCGTCATCGCCGCTCTCTCCGCTCAACGCACGGCGTCCGGCCGCGCTTCGATCCGTCGGGGCGTGCCGTGGCGGTTGCTCGCCCGCGACGACGAACGCTTGCCGCCTATCGTCGCGGGACTGCAGCTCATCGCCGTCGCTTGCGTGATGCTCGATCGATTGGTCGCCGTCGAGGCGCAACGTCCAGAACAGACGCTAGAAACCGACGAAGACGGCGACGCGCAGATCGATGTCCGGGATTTCGACAAAGTGATCTGTCTGCGTGTCGCTGCGAAACATGCGGTCGTTGACGCAGCCGTTGATCGCGCTGTTCGCCATGATGCCGTTCGGTCCCGGGCGGCTCACCGCCACCGCGTAGCGTTTGCCTGCCTTAAGCGTGGCCGTCTTGTGCGGCCGGAAGTGGGCATTGACGGTGACTGAGTTCCCGACGGGCACGTCGGTGTCGAAAATCCTGGCTTTGGCCAGCACCTTGTTGGCCGGCGTTCCGGCGGCGTCGACCGCGAGGAAGTGGACGAGGTAGTCGCCGGTGGTGTTGGCGGGCTTGTAGACGTCGAGTTGGACGCGACTGAGTTTGCCGCTCATGCTGGCCACGAAGGTTTCGGCCAGGCGTCCATCGCCCGGCCGCGTGCCAATGGCGTTGGTCGGGGCGTAGCAGACGCCGGTCTGTTGCTCGGCGGCGGCCACTGGCGGCGGCCCGGTCAACCAGCCGCGGTTTCGATGCCCGCCGGTGCCGGCGATGGCCAGGCCGAGGCCCGTTCCGATGAGGGCGCGGAGCGTCTGCCGCCGCCCGATGGGTCGTTGGTCGTTCATGGTTCACCTCCGCGGTCGTGCTGCATCGCCGCCCTGTCCGGCTCGTCGCGCATGCCTCGGCTAACTTGGGTGTTGCTTTTCGCAGTTGGCCGCGACCTGGTCGATGTTCTGGTCGAACCAGACCTC